>JALZVD010000243.1 GCA_023300205.1 Akkermansiaceae bacterium
TGATTTTAGGATTAGCTGCATGGGGAGCTTATGTTCTCAAGCTTTCTAAACCGGAGCCCAAAAGTAAAAAGATTGAGGTGATTGTGCCTGAAGTGAATGTGGTTATTGTTCCTGCTGCGAATTACACTCCGATGGTGAGTAGTTTTGGGACGGTTCAAAGTTATTTTGAGACAGAGCTGACTTCTGAAGTGAATGGTAAAATTACTTCTGTATCAGCTAATTTTAGGGTGGGGGAAATGGTAGCGAAGGGCGATGCTTTAGTGGCTATTGATGCTTCAGATTTTGAGGCGGAACTGGCTACTGAGAAGGCGAATTTGATTTTAATGCAAAGCGCGCTTGCGGAAGAGGAGGTGAGAGCGATGCAGGCGGCTGCAGACTGGGGAGCTTCTGGGAGAAAACTTAGCGCGGCGTCAGATTTTGTTTTAAGGAAGCCACAGATGGCTGCGGCAAAAGCTAATATTGACTCAGCTATGGCTTCTGTTGTTAAGGCTGAGGTGGATCTGGAGCGAACGACTATCAGAGCTCCTTATGACGCGGTTGTTACAGTCCGAACTGCTTCTGTTGGTAATTTTGCAACTACTCAGGTTACGCTTGGTACATTGGTGGCTACTGAGAAGGCTGAGATAAGAATTCCGTTAACTTTTGAGCAGATGGGTAGGATTCAATTTTCTGAGGATGATAGGCCAATGGTGAAGTTGGTTAATCCAGAGGATGATCGTGGACGCTGGGAAGCAGAGTTGACTAGAATGGAGCCTACGGTTGACTCGCAGAATCAGGTTAGTTATGGTATTGCAACGATCAATAATCCTTATTCGAATAAAGTGTCTCCGTTACTTGTGGGGAGTTTTGTGAATGTATTAATTCCGTCTGTGGAGTTGACCGATGTTTATCAACTACATGAGTCAGCTATTGTGAATGATCAGTTTGTCTGGCTGATTAATGATGAGAATCAATTAGTGAGGGCAGATGTGAGTAGATTTCCGAGTGACGATTCATTTGCGTATGTGAAAATTTCTTCAAAAGATCTGAAGTCTCCTTTGAGAGTGGTATCTCGTCCGTTGAGTAATTTTCGTTCAGGGATGGCTGTGAAGACAGCTGTTCTTGATGCAGAAGAATCTATAGAGAATGAGCTGAACTAATGTCTCCATTACAAAAACATCCTTTTATTGCGTGGTTTGCCTCGAATTCAGTCGTGGCAAATATTTTGATGGTGACTATTTTGGCTGCGGGTGTTTTTTCTGGTTTGAGTATTAGGAAGGAAGGTTTTCCTGCGTTTGCGGCTGAGTCTGTGACGGTGACTGTGCCTATCCGAGGGGGGACTCCTGAGAATGTTGAGCGTGGTGTTTCGATTAAGATTGAGGAGGCATTAGAATCTGTAAATGGGATTGATCATATTCGTTCAGTGAGTCGAGATAGTACTGCTACGATTACGATTGAGGCGAAAGAGGGCTATGATGTCACGAAGTTGCTAGACGATGTTAAGATTCAGATTGATGCGATTCCTTCTTTCCCTGAACAGGCTGAAAACCCGGTTGTGGTTGAGAATGAGAGGGAGAGTGTAGTGCTGTGGGTTGAGCTCTATGGAGATGTTCCTGAGGCTATATTAAAAGAGTCTGCGCGTAAGGTGCGGGATGTGCTTCTGAGGCAATCAGCAATTTCTAAAATAGAAACATTTGGAGCGCGCGATTATGAAATTTCAATTGAGCCTTCAGAGGAAAAGTTACGTTTTTATAATCTTACTTTTTCTGAGGTGGCGGATGCTATTTCTAATAATTCGATTGATATTGGTGGTGGGGTGTTACGCTCAGATCGAGGCGATATTTCTCTTCGCTCTCAGGAGCAAGCTTATGTGAAGAGTGATTTCTTAAAGATACCGGTGAGGACGAATGCTGATGGTACACGGATCTATGTGAGTGATGTGGCGGAGGTAAGGGATGCCTTTGTGGATCAGGAGGCGCTGAACCGATTTCAAAACAAGCCTACGGTGAGTCTTAAGATAGTTACAGAGGGGACGGATGATATTGTGGATGCGGTGAAACAGGCTAGAGAAGTGGTGGAGTCATATGCTGATCTTCCAGATGGTGTGATGATTGAGGGTTGGCTGGATGGTTCTACGAATATAAGGGATCGTTTGGCACTTCTTGGTGCGAATGGAGGCTTCGGTGTTCTGCTGGTGTTGTGTATCTTGATGGTGTTTTTGAATTTCCGCTTGGCTTTCTGGGTGGCTATTGGAATTCCAGTATCACTTGCAGGGGCGATGTTGCTCTTTCCGTTACCAGGTGTTGATTTATCATTGAATGTGATCTCTGCTTTCGGGTTTTTGATTGTGTTAGGGATTGTGGTGGATGATGCGATTGTGATTGGTGAGTCGATTTATACAGAGAAGGAAAAAGTTGAGCATGCGGGGGATGCAGTTTCTGATATTAGTACGACTATTTTGGGTGTGAGTAAAGTAGTGACTCCTGCAACTTTTGGGGTGATTACGACGATTGCGGCATTTTTGCCTTTGACTCAGGTGAGTGGTCGACTAGGTAATGTGTTTGGTCAAATTGCATCAGTGGTGGTGTTCTGTTTGTTTTTCTCATTGATCGAATCGAAGCTGATTATGCCGTCTCACTTGGCGCACTTGAATGTGCATCGAAAGCCTAAGAATTGGATCACGAAGGGATGGGCGAGGTTCCAGAAGGCTGTTTCAAATTTCTTACAGGGAGTCATTGATAAGCTGTATCGGCCGATGATTTCCTTTTTAGTATCTTGGCGCTATGCTGTGTTTGCAGTTTTCATTGCTATCTTTGTTTTGGTGGTTTCGTTATTTCCTGCTGGGCAACTTCGGTTTGTGTTTTTCCCAAATATTTATCAAGATAATGCGACCGTTTTACTGGAGTTAGAGCAGGGGCAGTCGGTGGATTATCTGCATGAACATACGGAGAGGATTGCTGCTGTAGCGAGATCACTGGGTGAGCGATATGAGAAGAAATATAATCATAACCCGTTTCTTAATATTCAGGTGTCAGCATCGACTAATACGAACTCTTCTGTGGCGGCGGAGTTAAGTCGGTCTGCTAGTCGTGAATTTCTGATTACGGAGCAAATAGTTAAGGACTGGAGGAGAGCGATTGGCCCAGTGGCAGGTGCTCGCTCGCTGACACTGAGTTCAAGAGCTGGACCTCCTGGGGGAGATATGGTGATTAATCTAGAGAGTGATGACTTAGATGAGCTTAGGGCGGCAGCTCAAGATCTAAAGAAGAAGGTCGCTACTTATGAAGGTGTTTTTGATATTTTTGATACGTTTGATTCTGGTAGACCTGAGATTCTTTATGAGATCACACCTGCGGGGCAGGCGGCGAATTTAAATAAGTTAGATTTGGCTTTGAATGTTAGAGATGCATTCTTTGGAAGAGAAGCGCAGCGTTTTCAGCGTGGGCGTGATGAGGTGAGGGTGATGGTGCGCTATCCGCTGGAGCAGCGAGGATCTATAGAGACCTTGCGCGGGATGCGTGTGCGACGAGATGATGGCACGGCGGTGCCGTTTTCTGTGGTGGCGAATACGATTTATTCAGAATCATTGGCATCGATAGAGCGATATGATAATAAGCGAGTGGTGGCTGTTGAGGCATTTGTGGATAAGGCTGTGACTAGTTCTGATGAGATATTAGAGCTGTTAGATGAAGAATATTTTTCTCAAATGAAGGCGAAGTTTCCTTCTATTTCTATCAGTCAGAGTGGTGAGGCTGAGCAGCGTGCTAAGTCTATGGTGTCACTTAAATATGGGTTCTTATTCTCGATTATCTTGATCTATATTTTAATTGCTATTCCATTGAAGAGTTATTTTTCGCCGCTAATTATTATGTCTGTGATTCCGTTTGGTATTATTGGGGCGTTGATGGGGCATTACTTGATGGGTTTACCTGTATCTATTCTGTCCGTCTTTGGTATCTTAGCGTTGTCTGGTGTAGTGGTGAATGACTCGTTGGTGATGGTTTGCCATATCAATGGTTTGCGGGCTAGTGGATTTAGTCTGTTAGATGCTTGTAAGAGTGCTGGGGCGGATCGGTTCCGTGCTATTTTGCTTACTTCGCTGACGACGTTTTTTGGTCTTGCTCCGTTGTTGTTAGAGAAGGAGGTTCAGGCACAGTTTTTGAAGCCGATGGCTGCATCACTGGCATTCGGTATTCTTTTCGCTACGATGATTACGTTGATCTTGTTGCCGATGTTGATTTTGATAGCGAAGGATATTAAGACGCTTTGGCTTAAGCTTTGGAATCTGGGTTTAGATAAGAGTGAGAGGTCTTCCTAGCGTTTGAATTTCTGGCAGAGACGGATTGCGCAGTTGATTTGTTCTTTTGATTCTAGGCAGCATTGGCGTTTTGAGCGGATCCAGTCTACTGGGTTGGCTCCCTTGGGGATGTGTCCTTGCTTGGCGCACCATGCGACGATAAATTGTCCGGTTCTTCCACAGCCAGCTACGCAGTGGATGACTACGGATTCTTTTGCTTTGTGGTGCTGATCCATGAGAGTTAGGAATTGGTCGATTTGTTTATCGGTGGGGACTCCGTAGTCTGGGACGTTGATGTGGTAGTAGTCGAATTCGTCTGGGACGTCTTTGCGGTTATCGAACTCGCAGCAGTTGACCACGGCTTTGATGCTGTGGTCACGGTAAAGCTCGAAGACATATGGGTCTGGCCACCAAGAGGCGGCGATTTCGTCTTTGATGATCCAGGTGAATGGTTCTGTTCGTTCTGGTTGGCCTTTCGCTGGCCAGTACCATGGTCTGATTGGTTTAGACATGATGGCTGATTATCTGAGTGTTCGGTGGAATAGGTTTAGTGTGAGTTGGTAGCAGGTGGAGGCTATTTCTGGATCATAGCGGTCACCTTCGTCACGGATGAATGCGTGCTGTGCATTGAACTCGTGCCATGAGAAATTGAGGTTGTTTTCAGTGAGTCGATCATAGAGTAGCTTGCGACCTTCTAGTGGGACGTGAGGGTCTTGTTTTCCCCAGATCATGAGCATTTCAGCATGGATTTCTGTGAGTTGATCGATGGTTTGTTTGCCATCTCCTGGGGGGATGGTGGAGGAATGGATGTCTGTGGCGTAGAGGCAGCTAGAGGCTTGGATGCGCGGGTGGAGTGCTGCTCGGAAGGCAAGGTGGCCGCCGAGACAGACGCCGAATGAGCCAGTGCAGCCATTACAGTATTCTTGTGAGTCGATCCATTCGATGATGCTCTGGGTGTCGGTGTCGTGGGCGGTAAGAGCTTTGGTGAATTTGTCTTCATTGCCTTTGTCTTTGCCTTGGTCATCGTATGCGAGAATAGTTCCTATTTGATTAAGCTCGTGGAAGACTTCTGGGACGATGACTACGTAGCCGTGACCGGCGACGTAGGCGGCGGTGCGAGTGATGGGTGAGGTGATCTGAAAAATTTCTGAGTAGAAGATGACACTGGGGAGTGCGCCTGGCGAAGTTGGGCGGAAGATACGGCATCTCATGGTTCCTGTGGGAGTTTGGAGATCGACAGTTTGTTGCTGAATGGTCATGTCGTGATGATAGAGGAATAGGGTTTGGGGACAACACGGAATATTGGATGGGTGGGATTTTTGTTGATAGGATGTTTGACTTGCTGGGAGTCTGGCTCATAAAGGGTGTATTGATTCACACGATTACTTATGGCTAAACCTAAAAAATATACCTCCATTGAATTTGATATTTATGATGCTTTAGACTGGGATAGAGATAAGATTATTCTGGCGCTTGATGTGATACGTAAGAAGTTCTGTGAGCAAGATCAGGCACGTTTTGGACTGAGTGCTCACATTATGGCACGTGAGAAGCCTGAGAAGGATGGTGAGTTGTATCCAGTGATGGGATTGGTGATACCGACTTCTAAGCATTTTGGTTATTTTGATACGCATTCTATTATTTCGCAATTTGATGCTTGGAGGCGAGAGCATGAGGTGGTGGATTTACTTGATGAGACGAATGGGATTGGGGTCCCTTTGTGGGAGCAGTTACTGGAGCAAGAGACTTTTCCGGTGGATCCTAGGACTTTGTATTGATAGTTAGAGTTCTCTAGAGGAAGGGTTGCAAATTTCTCTACTACAAGTTAAGAGGTGACTGCTTTGACTACTTCAGCTTCTACTAAACAGGTTTCCAATGGGGCCGCTGGCGAGATATCACGTCGGCGTACGTTTGCGATTATTTCTCACCCAGATGCGGGAAAGACGACTCTTACTGAAAAGCTACTTCTTTATGGGGGAGCGATTGGTTTGGCGGGGAGTGTTACGTCAAAGAAGGAGCAGCAGTCTACATCGAGTGACTGGATGGCGATGGAGAAGGAGCGTGGAATTTCTGTTTCTTCTACTGTGTTGCAGTTTGAGTATAATGACTATTGTGTGAACTTGCTGGATACGCCAGGGCACCATGATTTTTCTGAGGATACGTATAGGGTTTTGGCGGCTGTTGATGCGGCTGTGATGGTGATTGATGCGGGTAAGGGGATAGAGGCGCAGACGTTGAAATTGTTTGATGTTTGTCGTCGCCGAGGGGTGCCAATTTTTGTCTTTATTAATAAGTTAGACCGCCCGTCCCGTCCGCCGCTTGAGCTTCTGGATGAGTTGGAAGATGTGCTAAAGCTGGCACCTGCTCCGGTGAACTGGCCTCTTGGAGATGGGCCACGTTTCCGCGGGGTTTATGATAGGAATAAGGATGAGGTTCATTTGTTTGAGAAGACTGCGCATGGTGCTTTTAAGGCTCCGTTAGATGTTGCGGGTATTGAGGATGATAAGGTGCGTGATGCACTGGGTGAGGAGTTGCATGAGCAGGTGAGTCAAGAGATCGAGATGATTGATGGGCTGACTGAGCCATTAGATATGGAGCGTGTTTTGGCGGGTGAGCAGATGCCGATTTATTTTGGTAGTGCGATGAATAACTTTGGTGTGCAGAATATGTTAGAGAGTTT
>JALZVD010000244.1 GCA_023300205.1 Akkermansiaceae bacterium
GTGTTACGCTCGATCATTGCTGTGGCTACGCTTCCCATTGTCTCGATAGAGAGTGAGAGAGGAGCTACGTCTAGTAGAAGTACGTCTGTGACGTCTCCTGCGAGCACGCCGCCTTGGATACCGGCACCGAGTGCTACTACTTCGTCTGGGTTTACGCCTTGGTTAGGAGTTTTACCGGCGAGTTCTTTCGCAGTTTCTACTACCTTGGGCATGCGTGTCATTCCACCTACGAGGACAAGCTCGTTGATCTCTGATGCACTTACGCCAGCTTCTCTGAGACAGTCGATGACTGGCTGTTTAGTTCTTGCGAAGAGTTTATCAGTGAGTGACTCAAGCTTGGCGCGAGTGAGTGTGATCTGGATGTGCTTAGGGCCTGTCTCATTCATGGTGATGAATGGGAGTGAGATGTCGTATGACTCAGAAGAGGAGAGGGCGATTTTTGCTTTTTCTGCTTCTTCTTTGATACGCTGTAGGGCGTCAGCTTGCTTGCTGAGGTCCATGTCTTCTTGGGATTTGAATTCAGCGACAATGAAGTCAATGAGTGCGTTGTCCCAGTCATCACCACCTAGTTGGGTGTCACCGTCAGTTGCGAGAACTTCGAAGACCCCGTCACCGATTTCTAGGACTGAGATGTCAAATGTTCCACCACCGAGGTCATAGACTGCGATTTTTTCGTCTGATTTTTTATCAAGCCCGTATGCGAGTGCTGCTGCTGTAGGTTCGTTGATGATACGGCGGACCTTAAGGCCTGCGATTTCACCGGCAGCTTTTGTGGCGTTACGTTGTGAGTCATTGAAGTATGCAGGGACTGTGATGACTGCTTCTGAGATGCTTTCACCGAGTTTGGTTTCTGCGTCTGCTTTTAGCTTGCCGAGTACCATTGCTGCGATTTCCTGTGGTGAGAATACTTTCTTTTCTCCTGCAACTTCTACTTGGATGTGTGCGTCACCGTTGTCTGCTTTTACGATTTCGTATGGGAGACGTTTGTCTTCTGCTGTGAGTTCATCGAACTTACGACCGATGAGTCTTTTTGCTGAGAAGATGGTGTTGGTTGGGTTTGTGACCGCCTGGCGTTTTGCAGATTGTCCTACGAGGCGTTCACCTGATTTGGTGAATGCTACTACTGATGGAGTGGTGCGTGCGCCTTCTGAGTTTTCGAGTACTGTTGCTTCACCGCCGTCCATGACAGCCATGCATGAGTTGGTAGTTCCGAGGTCGATTCCTAATATTTTAGCCATAATTATTATTTTGTGTTGTTTGTTTTCGTTTTGAAATGTTTCTGTGGCATTTCTTATGCATTCAGTGTGCCATGATGATGTGGTAACTTATTATGAGTGTGTTATGAAAATGAGTAAGGTGGACAGGGTGAGATTTGGGACAAATTGGCACAGAATGGTGGGACATAATGTTGCGGGTGGGCGGAATGTGTAGGAGGTGATTTTTAATGCTGATTTACAGGAGGTCGATCCTTCACTTATTTAGACAGGGTGATATGGTGAAATGAAATATCAGAAATAAAAGAAAGCTAGAGTGTAAGCTTATGTGTTTTGAAAAATCCTTGTCTAAGGTAGGTGGATTTACTATTAATAAGTGACTTACTATAATGCGACTATGGGAATGAAGGAGTGTTGCTTTCTTGCTCTGAGTAACCGGTTGATTATGAGCTGGGCGCGAACTAATAACGCTGTTTTGCTAAAAATATGACTAATAAAGAAATCTATGACCAGTTCACTGCTGAGCTTTTCTCTGAGCTGTATAGTAATCATCCCGTTCCGATAAGTCGAAACCTCGATAGTGATACTCCTGATCGTAATGTTAAAATGGAGACTATGAGGTTTTTAAGTGAGAATAATTACGTATTATTCGATGAAATGATGGGAGGAGATTACGACGATATTCGCTTTACTGATCGCGGTTTAGCTTTACTTGAAATGCCCGATGAAACCTCTGGGACCGTTGGAAAATCCCTTGTTTCAGCATTTAAGGATGGAGCTGTTTCTGTTACCGCAAGTATTGTTTCACATATAATGATTTCTGGTGCAAACCATTAAAATTAAATACATCTAGCAAAAAATAAAATGAAGAAAAAAGTCGCAGCAGCTAACCACCTATGACGTTATCCTAAAATGAACGAAGCAGCACATATTACTTTATGGTGTAAAAGCGAAGATCGAGTTTTCGAATTCACAGCAAAAGTTAGTATTCCACGAAAAATTGATGAAGAGTTATGGGAGTGCGAATGGTCATTGGGTGACTTACTCCTCCACAAGGGTTCAACTCTGAAGAATATTGATTCAATGCTCACGTTATCAACAGCAATTAGATTTGTAGCAGTTTTTCTAGATGGTAGATCAGCAAGAGGAGATCAGTTTTTCTTCGATGAAGTATTGACCGAACCAATCGGAGATATTTATGAGTTATTTGGGCTTTGTTCAATTAATAAAGATGATACCAATGAGTGAATTACCAAAGAAAGATTTTGTAGATAAATTAATAGCGACGACCATTGTCTACATCTGTCTTTTAATTACTGCCTGCAAAGAGCAAAATACAGAAGTGCAATTAGATACGATTCATCATAATTTGGGTCTCATCCCCGAAGATGCCAATGAACCAACTTATCTTTTAAATGTAGGGATGCCACCCAATTACGAAGATAGTATAGATACAACTCAAAGTGAAGAAGGTCGTGCTATACGGAACAAGATCATAGAGTCAGAGAGTGAAGAAGAAAAACTAAAAAGTGAGATTAACAGCGCTCCTGAGCGAATCAGATATTCAAATCTAAAATAACTAAACGGAAATGGGTGGAAAGATACTGCTTTAGATTTGGTGGAGAGTAGAGAGTATGGGTATTTATCTTACTGAGGGAGCCAGTTGGCGAGGGCTTGGCCGATTTCTGTAGGGGAGTCTTCTTGGATGAAGTGGGCGCCTTTTACGGTGACTTCT
>JALZVD010000245.1 GCA_023300205.1 Akkermansiaceae bacterium
ATCTCCAGACTGGTAATCAGTGGACTCCAACTTCCGAATCGGAAACATATCAATATCAGCAGACAATCGTAAAAAACTCGGCGCATCTGGATGAGTCGCCAAAATAGCCGCTGAGCCCACAATAACAAAACGCCTACGCTTATATGCACTCCCCGCAGCAGCCAAAGCCACCATTAAATCCTGCTCAAATAACTCCTTACCTACAGACATCTTACCTAAGTAACCTCAAAGGCACTAAGTTCAAATGGAGCACAAGCCCTGAGCTGCTCTGTATTAGATCTCTCATCTCGTAACAAACTCGCTATCCTATCAGCGGACCAAGTCGTTAATATCTCATACCACTCCGTATAAATATCACGCGTAGCTTCACCAGAATTCTCAAGTCGAACCATCACCCTCCTCATCGCATGATCGATCACCTCTGGAGACCCCTCCACAAGCTGAGCCATACGCAGATGCACAAGCCGCTGTCGCTCACGCATCCTACCCACGCCTGCCTTCTTCTTCGCCAAAAGCGAATGAATGTCATCTTTGCTGATCATCGATACATCACAAACTAACCCAACCTAAGAATCATGTAAAGCGGGAAGATTTACCCTACATCATCCACCTCAGCACCCTATCATCCCACTATGTAAACCGTTACTTCATAGACTTCACAAACTCGCTCAAATCACACATCCATACGAAAAAAGCTTCACACTAATCTCATAATCCTCTACCAACGCAATCGTCATGAGCAATCAAAGCACTGCCGATATCCTAAAAAAACTTACCTCTGGAACTGCCAAAGTCCTTAGCGAAAAAGAACTCACCGAGAAGCTAGAACTAGAGCGCCCCCTCCGTATCAAGCTCGGCGTGGACCCCACAGCTCCAGACATCCACCTCGGCCACACAGTCGTCATGGAAAAACTCCGCCAGTTCCAAGAACTCGGTCACACAGCCATCCTCCTCATCGGTGACTTCACTGCCACCATCGGAGACCCCACTGGCCGCTCCACAGCACGCCCACCCATCACCCGCGATGAAGTCCTCATAAACGCAAAAACATACACAGACCAAGCCTTCAAAATCCTCGACCCAGAAAAAACCGAAGTCGTCTACAACGGTGACTGGTTCCGCAAAATGACCTACGAGGAAATCCTCAAACTCAATGCCCGCGTCACACTACAGCAAATGCTCCAGCGTGAAGACTTCAAAAAACGCGTAGCCGAAGGCACAGAAGTCCGCCTCCACGAGCTCCAGTACCCTCTCATGCAAGGCTGGGACTCCGTCATGGTCAAATCAGACGTAGAACTCGGCGGCACAGACCAGCTCTTCAACAACCTCGTAGGCCGCGACATGCAGAAAGAAGAAGGAATGCCCCAGCAAGTCGTCATCGTCCTCCCCCTCCTAGAAGGACTAGACGGCGTCAAAAAAATGTCTAAATCCTCACACAACTATATCGGAGTGAGTGAGCCAGCCACCGCCATGGTAGACAAAATCATGAGCATCTCAGACGAGCTCATGTACAAATACTACCTCATGCTCCTCGGCGAGGAATGTGATACATCCATCGACCCTCGCCAAGCCAAGCGTGAACTAGCCAGACGTATCGCGACACGCTTCCACAACGCTGAAGACGCAGACAAAGCCGTCCAGATTTCAAAAGACAGAAGCTCAGGAAATATCGCAGCCGGCGCTACAGAAGTATCCATCGCTAGCCTCCCTACTGACCTCACCGTCCTCTCACTAGCATCCACACTGTTCGAGTCCGCCTTCGGCCTCAAAAAATCCAACGGTGAACTCAAAAAGCAAAGCATCATCCCCGGAGCCATCCAGATCAACGGAGAAAAACTCACAGACCCTGCTATTCAAATCACCCCTAAAGCCGATGACATCTTGCGCCTCAGCAAGAAACACATCGTCAAATTCACAGCCTAGTCTTCTGCCATATCACTCCTGCCCATAATAAGCATCTGCCCCATGCTTACGCAGATAATGCTGATCCAGAATATACCCCGGAATAGCCTCCACCTCAGGATTCAAAGCATAAACATCAAGCGCCATCTTAGCACAAGCCTCCAGAGCTATGCTATTCTCCACCGCCTTATCCACCGTCTCCCCCCACGTAAAAGGAGCATGGTGCTTCAGTAAAACCCCCGGCATATCGACAGGATCAATCCCTTCCTTCTCAAAATGCTCCACAATACTGACCCCTGTATAATGCTCGTAATCCTCTGCCACCTCAATCGCCGTCAGAACTCGCACCAGCGGCACCGCTCCATAGAAATGATCCGCATGCGTAGTCCCCAAACAAGGTAACTCTCTACCAGCCTGCGAGAACGCAGTCGCAGCCAGACTATGAGTATGAACCACCGACCCTACCTCAGAAAAATTCCTATACAATTCAAGATGGGTCTTCGTATCAGATGATGGCCTACAATCCCCCTCCACAACATCCCCAGCCAGATTCACCACCACAATATTCTCCAAACATAAATCAGCATAATCCACCCCGCTCGGCTTGATCGCAATAAGACCCGTCTCACGATCCATCGCACTCACATTCCCCCACGTTAAAGTAACCAGCCCAGCTGAAACCAGTCGCTTATTCGCATCCACTACATCTTGTTTTAATTCATTCGTCATCTTGATCATTTCCTCTGTTGTTCACGTATTCTGATGAGATCCTTCATCACATTCTCCATCATCCCATTCCACCCCGTCTTACCAAATCCATCATGCAGTTGACGATATATTTGATAAAGCTCAGCATACACCACCACATTCTCGGCTATCGGCTCATACACCACATCCAAATACTTAACCGCGCGTACCTGTAAAGTAGCCAGATCAGAGTAACCCCCAGCCACTGCCCCAAACAGCGCAGCCCCCATCGCACAAGTTTGATCCACCCCCGACACCCTCATCGGCTTCCCTATCACATCAGCATAGATCTGCATCAGCTCAGGACTCTTCAGAGAAATCCCACCCGTACTCACCACATCACTCACCTCCACACCATACTTCTCCATCCGCTGAATAATCGTACAAGCCCCAAAAGCAGTCGCCTCAATGTATGCCCTATAGATTTCATCCGCCTTAGTATAAAGCGTTTGACCTAACAGCATCCCGGTAAGCCTAGCATCCGTCAAAACCGTTCGGTTACCATTGTTCCAATCCAACGCCATAAGACCACTCTCACCTGGCTTCGTTCCTCTAACAGCTTGATTCAAATTGGCAAACTTCTCCCCCATATCCACCCCATAACATTCAGGAACAAGATGATTCACGAACCATAAAAACAGATCCCCCACAGCAGACTGCCCAGCCTCCAGACCTACCAACCCAGGAACCACAGAAGAATCCACCTGACCACAAAGCCCAGGAACATCGGCCACATCAGCATCAGACACCGTGATATCACACGTAGAAGTCCCAATAATTTTCACCAGGGTCCCCGGCTTCACCCCTGCGCCAACAGCCCCTATGTGACAATCAAACCCACCTACCGCAATCGCCACCCCCTCAGGTAAACCAAGCCTCTCAGCCCACCTCGCACACAACTCCCCAGCCTTCTCATCAGAAGCATAAGCCCTCTCATACAACCTCCCCCTCAAACTCACCAACGCCGGCTCCAGCTCTAATAAAAATTCATCATCAGGCAGCCCACCCCAAGCATCATTGAACATCGCCTTATGCCCAGCAGCACAAATAGAACGTCTCAGCGTCACAGGATTCGTATCCCCAGCAAGCTCAGCCGTCAGCCAGTCACAATGCTCCACAAAAGAAAAACTCGCATCAAACACCTCAGAATCAATATTCTTCAAATGCAGAATCTTAGACCACCACCACTCAGAAGAATACCTCCCTCCACACTTCGCCAAATACTCCGGCCTCATCACCCTAGCCAGCTCCGTAATCTGCTCCGCCTCTACATAAGAACTGTGATCCTTCCACAACCACACCGCCGCATTCAAATTATCTTGAAATTTATCTAACAGCGCAAGCGGAGTCCCCGCCTCATCCACAGGAATCACCGTAGACCCCGTAGTATCCACCCCTATCCCAACCACCTTATCCACAGAAAAATCACCATCCATCTCACCCGTCAACCGAATCGCCTCCCTAACAATAAACGCACACCCATCCAAATAATCCTGCGGATTCTGCCGCGCCACATTAGGATCACTCTCATCAGTCAGAACCCCCATCTCACCAGATGGATACTCAAACACCCCCGAGCCAAGCTCCTCACCAGTCACTAAATTAACGATCAGCGAGCGACAAGAATTCGTCCCATAGTCTAGTCCTATTGAATACATATTAGATCATTATTAAATCAATGGTTAGCATTCATAAACGCCGCCACCCGTTGGTTAAAATCCTCCACATTCTCAAAATGAAACCCATGACCAGAATCAGCATAAAGATGAAGTTCACTATTCGGAAGACGCTCATCTATCTCCTCCGCCATCCACCTAGGTGTGAACACATCATTCTCACCACCTATCAACAAAGTAGGTGCCCTTAGACCTTCCAACTCTCCCAGCACATCATGATTCACACAAGCCGCACACTGCCCCTCCAGCCCATGCAATGGCTGCGGATTAGGATCAGCCGCTGCCCCCTCACGCCCCTCCACCAAGCCCGCAAAAAAATCCGCATCATCCCAGCTACGCTTATCAAAAATAAGTAACTGAATAAACTCCATAAAATCCTCCGCACGCAAATGCGCCTTCGCCTTCAAAATATGCTTAAACACAGACTTCGCATACGCATCACAACGCGCCCATGAGCACATAAGTATTACACTCTTCACCCGCTCCGGATACCGCAACGCCACCTGCTGCGCTACAATGCTCCCCATAGAGCACCCCACCACATGCGCCTTCTCTATCCCCAAGTGATCTAACAACCTAACATGATCATCAGCCATCATCTCACTAGTATAATCCCCCACAGGCTTATCACTCATCCCCACCCCACGGTTATCAGGCGTAATACACTGAAACGACTCACTCCACTCCTCCACATGAACCTCCCACACAGACCCAGGAGCAGTAATCCCCATAATACAAAGCACAGGTTCCCCCATACCATGAATCTCATAGTACATCGTAAAATCGTCGTGCGTATATGATGCCATCCACACATCCTAAACAAAACCGCCCTCAATACGAGTAAGAATCCCCACAACATAAAAAAACCACCAAAGTCAAAATGACTTGGTGGTTATCATTAAGGAATGGAGCCGGATGTCAGACTCGAACTGACGACCTGATGATTACAAATCAACTGCTCTACCAACTGAGCTAATCCGGCGTTCCTTGTGCACCTCTCAATCTCTTG
>JALZVD010000246.1 GCA_023300205.1 Akkermansiaceae bacterium
TATGGCGGACACGACCGAGTCTCATCAGACACCCAGCACTTTACCGAAGTCAGCTACGAACAAGATACTCTCCACCTCTACATCCCATGCAGAACCTCACTTGTATTAGAAAAGGTAACATAACCCACCTCCTAGTATAAAACCGCTTACATCTCACTAACCAAAACAGTCTTCACCCTGAGATACACCTTCTCACCAGTCGCCTTCTCTATCGCACCCTTTAGCTTCTTAATCACAGCCTTAGCGACAGGCTGAGGAGACTCAAGTATAAGCTCTATCAACGGCAAGCCATCTAGATGCGTTGACCTCTGAACGCGCCTCACTACCACACCATAATGCTCAGCCTGCACATGAAGCACCTCCTCCACCTCCACAGGCCCCGCTATCCGCTCAATCAACACTGACGTCAACGGCACAATTAACCCCGCCATCACCAAAGTGAATGTAATAAAAAATCTGCGCGACCATAACCCACCTGCATCCTTTTTATGCCCTCGAATCCCTGCTAAATAAAAATTCAAAGCTGCCCCCACAACAATCGCCACCACATTAGTACCGAACAACAAAGCGGCTCCCTGAGCAACAGAGAACTTTCCTAAAACTAAACAAATACCAGTAGTCGCTATCGGAGGCACCAGCGCCGCGGCAATAGCAACCCCTGCCAGCGCACTACTAAGCTTAGGTCTGGCCAAACAATAACTCGCAGCCAATCCTGAGAAAAAAGCAATCCCAAGATCTAGCGTACTAGGCTCACCACGCATCGCCAATTGAGCAGTCATCGGCATATCTAACAACCGAGCCACTAGACCCATAATTGCCCCAATCGCTAAAGCACTAAAAAATCCCAATAACACAGACTTCTGACAGCGTTTCCAAAGTGGCCAATTCCCCTGCACCAGTGAAAGACCTCCACCTAACAACGGAGTCATCAACGGCGCCACTAACATCGCTCCTATCACCACCGCCCCACTATCTGAAAGCAAGCCAAGCGCTGCTATCATTGTCGCCAGCAGCATCAACACCGCAAAATCAAAAGACCACCGAGACTTCTCCTCCACCTCGTCAAACAAATTCACACGCTCACCTCTGTTCAACTGAGGCACATTTAGATGCAGTAGCCTCTCCACTTTATCACGGAACACACTACCCATCGGCATTGCGGATCGTAGCACACAGATACTCATTCCCTTCTCACCTCGCATCAGCTTATCAGGCACTGTGCCAAAGAGCTTTCGTCGAACAGAACTATGACCTGAAGCCCCTATCAGAACTAACCCATAATCATTCCTCTTCACCTCTGAGCTAATCCCCTCAAATACATCATTCGTAAGAGCTACCTCACATCGAATTTCATCCAGAGCAACACCAGCCTTATTCAAGTAACGGTGCAGGTGAGCAAACCCCACAGACTCGGACACCTCATCCACATTCGGCTCTACATAAAATACCGTAGCATCCCTACCCTCCATTTTATGAGCTAATTTCAGCGCCACCCGTGAATGCCGCCCACCACCACAAGGAATAAGAATCTTCTTACCATGATGATCTCCCTCCCCCAATCTCACAACCATCACCTCACAACAAATCTCATTAATAGCTTGGTTGATTAACTTTGAATCCTGATCAGAGCTCCCATCCGCATCATTCAGCATCAGCATTTCTGGCTTCAACTCCCTCACCAGATCCTTGATAGTTCGGAATGGATTCACAGTCGTAAATGCATACTCCTTTATCTCATCATTATCCCACTCTTCCTTCGTCACATCTGGTAAACTAGATCCAGAGGAAAGACTCACCACATATATCCCAACTCCCTTAGCCGCCGCAAACCTCACCCCAAGCACCTCTAATTTTTCTCGGTCAAGATGATCTCTGATGACTAACAACACACTCATAAGCTACTATCCTTTAAATTTCTTCTCCAGCTCTTTGATCGAAATCTGAATCAATGTAGGCCTCCCATCAGGAGTACAATACGGCAAATCACAAGCAAACATCGCATCTAACAAATTCTCAACACCACGTAAATCACAACCCTCATAGCGAGAAACTCGGTGAGATAACACCTCCGCAAACGCCTCAAAAGCCATCTGCTTCCCTCTCCTCCCTCCCTGAGTCTCAATTAATTCATCAATCATCTTCGTGATAAATTCCCGCGGATTCTCCATCTCCAACAATGCAGGCAAACTCCGCACCTGGATCGACCCCCCTCCAAAAGGCTCTATAGAAATACCCGCCTCTGCAAAGTTCTCTACATTACTCATCACCACATCCAGATCACGAGCTTCAAGATCGATCACCTCAGGAACCAACAAGCCTTGTCTCGTAATCTCACCAGACTCCCTTGCTGCATTAAGAAATCCTTCATAAGTGATCCTATCTCTCGCCGCTTTCGGCTCTAACAGAACCAACCCATCCTCACCCTCCATTAAAATATAAGCATCAAAAAGTACTGATAAAATCTTAAACCTCGGGCGTCCCTCAACCTCAGTCACCAGTTCTTCTTGCTGAGGAATCGGATCAGGAAAAGAAGGCTTAACAACCGGCATAGCAACAGACACATCGACATCACACCTTACCGTATCCTCTTTCACTTTTTTCACCTTCTGCTCAGGGACAGCCCCCCCCTGAAACGGATTTCTAACAACAGCTGAAACCTCACCACTTCTTCTTGAAATAATCTTCGCCTCACCCGTAGCCACCTTAAAAGACTTAGTCTCAGGAATACTCCGTGCCTCCACCGCCGTCAGCACCAAGTTACGCACATCATACGGCTTATGAAACCTCACCTCCTTCTTCGCTGGGTGCACATTCACATCCACCAAGGACGGATCCATACTGATCCATAGCCAAGCCGTAGGATTCAGCCCATCCACCACACCACCTTTAAATCCATCCTTAATCGCTCTACTGATCGCAGCATCCTCCACAGGTCTACCATTCAGAAAAACAAACTGCTGCCTTCTCCCCTTCCGCGCATAATCCGCAGGTAGAACATAACCCAGCACCTCCATACCACTCAGCTCAGTATGCGGAACCTCTATCAATGATCTACCTACCTCAGCACCTGACAAACCCGCTATCCTAGTCCGCCTATCACTCGTAGCAGCCACATCAAACACAACCTTACCATCTTTCTTATAGGTAAACCTCACCTCCGGATACGCCAGCGCATGAAGCTTCACCTGGTGCTCCACATGAGCAGACTCAGTACTCTCCGTCCGCATAAACTTCCGCCTCGCAGGGACATTAAAAAACAAATTTCTAATCTCAAAAACCGTTCCATGCTGCATCCCTGTAACCCTTACATCCTTAACAATCCCTCCATCCACCGTAATCTCTGATCCCTCCACACTATCAGCCTCACGCGTCATAATGCGCATCTTAGACACACTCGCCACACTAGGTACAGCCTCACCGCGGAAGCCCATCGTAGAAATCGCCGCCAGTTGCTTCACATCCTTCAGCTTACTCGTAGCATGACGTTCTAGACACATCAGAGCATCTTCCCTATTCATCCCACAACCATCATCCGTGATCTTAATCAGTGATGCTCCACCCTTATGGATCTCCACCTCCACATGCTTAGCATCCGCATCAATAGCATTCTCCACCATTTCTTTAACCACACTAGCTGGACGCTCTACCACCTCACCCGCTGCCACCTGGCTAGCTAAAACATCTGATAGTATCTGGATCTTTGACATCTCAGAGATTTATAAAGCCTAGCCATCCAGAGGTCAACCAAGCGCACAAACAAACAGCACTTTTTACCACCTCTAATGCCTATTCACCTGTTCCAGAATAATAGGCAGACTATAGCGCTTACCATTCCTTATGATATACAGCTGTGTCGCCATCTGAGATGCAGTCTTCAACACTACCTGATAAAAATGATTCACATGGTAAATCGACGTATCATTGATCTGATAAATAATATCCCCAGGTAGAATCTTACCATCCGCTAGACTATTGGGTAGCACACTTCGGACACCAACTCCATTCACTGATGACGGCCCCAAATTGATCGGCTGGATCCCTATAGCATTCAGAATACTCTTCGCCTGTTCAATACTCAGATCCGGTGAAGGTTCACTAGAGATACCCACGTCCGCTTGAGCTATTTTTGCTTGCAAAATTTGCCGTTCACTACTCCTCCACACTACCACCTCAACCTCTTTACCAATACTAGTTTTCTGAATCAATGCCATCAAATCAGCCCCTCCTGTAATCGGCGAATCATTGTATTTCACGATAATATCCTCCTTCTTGATCCCAGCCTCATCAGCCGGAGAACCTTTTGCCACCTCATGCACCAATGCTCCACCTTTACCACTATAGCCATAATGCGCCCGCACCTGTAGAGACTCTATATCATCCGCATAAATTCCTAAATACCCTCGCATCGAACACTGATAATTCAGCAGATCCAAAAATGTCTTTTTAACAATGTTTGAAGGAATCGCAAAACTAATCCCCTGAAAACTTGGATTCTCTTTATCACTAGAGAAAATAGAAGAATTAATCCCCACAATCTCTCCCAGAATATTCACCAACGGCCCACCAGAATTCCCCGGATTGATCGCCACATTCGTCTGAAACAATGATGGCTGTCGGTCTGATCTAGAACTCCTCCGAGCAGATACTATCCCGTTAGTCACTGACCTCCCTATCCCAAAAGGATTACCAAACCCCAAAACAACATGCCCCTCTCTCACTTGATCCGAGTCACCAAATTTCAACGCCTTAAACCTCTGATCAGAATCTATCTTCAACAGCGCAATATCAGTAGAAGGATCAAAAGCAATCAACTTACCCAAATACTTATCCTCATTCGCTAACGTAATAATAATCTCCTGTTTATCTGCAATAACATGATGATTCGTAATAATATATCCTTCCTCAGATACAATCACCCCAGAACCCTGCCCCTTCACAGATTGAGGTAAATACCCAATCCTGCCAAGCCTATCCTTCACACGAGTTCGCGTCGTTCCAGAAGTATCTACATTCACCACAGATGGTCTTACCGCTTGCGCTATCTTGGCATATTCCACGCTTAACCCTCTCAGATTGGGCACTTCTGATAACCGAACTGGCGGAGACTCAGGAAGTGTCACCATTAAAGCTGGATCCTCCCCTGCATTGCTCACAGTTACTGGCGGATTCTGCTTTAAGAAATCAAACAGCCCCGCCCCACCAGCCACCCTCCTCACCCCTATCGTGAGCAACAACGCACTGGAAAGAATAATAAAAAGAACAATGAATCTACGGTAACTATCTTGCATAAGTTTAATCTAGAAGGTTTTCTTTCACCAGTCCACAGCGACTTCAGCCTTTTCTCCACCTTTATCATCGTAATGAACCACTCCCTTTTCTATCCCGTATTCATGCACGCATTTAGTAACCTTCACATCATAGCAACAATACTCCGCAATCTTCATCATAAATGATTCATCCTTTGTCTTTTGGAATTGGTTCCACCACCTTAGTGCATCTAATCCATCCGCAGTCTTACCTGCTCCTAGGGAAGAAGTAGCAATAGAATCTAACTTGAGCCTAAAATCCAACTTCTCCTGTAGGTATAACATCATATCCAGATTAATCGTCTGACTAGCCAGATCATAAATCGTATAAGCCTGCAGCACAGGGTAATCAAACTGAATATGATTATACCCCACAACCAGATCCGCACCTATCAGCTGATTGACCAAGTCATCAACATGTTCCTCATCATAGACTCGGTATTCCCCAGTCTTAGTAGAATAGGTCACACCCACAGACATGCCCATCTTATCTTTATGCTTACTACCTCCCACCGCAGAGAAGCTCTTTTTAGTTTCTAAATCAAAGTAAACAATGTCTTTCATGGTAGCTGGATAATGAGATTTTACAGAGCGTATGTGAAGAAAATATTATAACCCATTTAAAGACTTCCACTCTTCCACAGTAGGGATCATCTCCGCAGGTATAAAATACTGCATCAACAAACCCATCCCCATAAAGACCCCCAATATCAAAACCATTTTTAAAGGCGTCAAAGGATCACAACGCGTAATATTATTCTGAGGGATGTCCCAGAGAAATTTTCCATACTTAGATCCAATAAACCATGAAATAGGTAGCGAGATAAGAATCAACCATGACATCATCGCTAAGCCCAGCACCCACACCCTAGCAGACCTAATCAGTGAAGTCGTGATATCGATAAATCTTCCATCATG
>JALZVD010000247.1 GCA_023300205.1 Akkermansiaceae bacterium
CTGCCATTTTTTCTTCCACCTTTTCTTTCGATGGGCTGACCATTGTGACCTCCTCCCCAGAGTGGCTCTAGGAGCTCAGATTCCCATTGATTTAATTTGGTCATCATGGCGTTGAAGATGTCTGGGTGTTTGGTTGAGAGGTCATTCTTCTCTCCGATATCGTCATGAAGATTGTATAATTTAGGTGGGCCTCCGCTGCTGCGTTGATGGTGGATTTTCCAGTTTCCTTCTCTTAAACTGCGGTCACCTATTGTTCCATTTTGTCTCCAGAAGAGAGGGCGTGTAGGTAGGCTATTTACTTTGCCAGTGATTCTGGCGAGGATGCTTCTGCCGTCTAGTTTCCACTCAGGCTTTGATTCAGATCCTGCTACTTCGATGAGGGTAGGGATGAGATCTAGAGAAATGATGGGGTCATGTATCATAGAGCCAGGTTGGATATTCCCATGCCAACGCATGGCCCATGGGACGCGGATACCACCTTCTAAGAGACTTCCTTTCTTACCTGAGAGAGGGGAGTTGTTTCCGCCAGTTCTTGTTTGTCCTCCATTGTCGTTCATGAAGATGACGAGGGTGTTGTTATCGAGTTTTTCTTTCTTAAGTTGAGCGAGTATTTTTCCGATATTGTCATCAAGTGAAACGATGAGCCCGGCATAGGCCGCACGTTGCTCGTCTTTGATATGGGCGGTGCGCTTCATGTCTTCTTCTTTAGGTTGGTTAGGCGAGTGGGGGGAGGTGAATGAGACGAAGAGGAAAAATGGATGTTCTTTGTTTTCAGTGATGAATTTACAAGCGGCAGCCCCAAAGCGATCTGTTAGATATCCTGCTTCTTTTGTTGGAGTTGTGTTTTCTAGGACGACTCCACCTCTGCGAGATCCTTCGATGGGGAAATATCCGCGGCCACCTTGGAGTATTCCGTAGAACCAATCGAAGCCTCTTTTGTTTGGCTGCATTTCTTCTGGGTAGCCGAGGTGCCATTTACCGACTAGGGCTGTCTTATAGCCGAGATCTTGAAGTCGTTTCGCACCGAAGGTCTCGCTGAGCGGGAGGCCTTGTTTTTGATCTGAAGGGAGGTTATTGTCGTAACCGAATCTCTGCTGATAACGACCGGTCATGAGTCCTGCACGGGATGGTGAACAGATAGAAGCGGTCATATAGGCATTGGTGAAATGCACTCCATCTTGTGCAATGGTATTAATGTTAGGCGTGAGATGTTTCATGTCATCTGCACAGTTTGGTTGGAATCCGAAGTCTGCATAGCCGGCATCATCTGAGAAGAGGATGACGATGTTAGGCTTTTCTGCTGCTACGATGGAGAGGGTAGCTGATACAAGTAGAGAGAGTGAGAGTAGAGAATGTTTCATAGATTTTAGGATAATGGGCAAAGAATCAATGCGTTGCAAACGCGAAAGTTTCTATGAGAGATGAAACCTCATCGCTCGTGATTAGTTGCCAATTTCCTTTCTCTATCTCGGTTTAGTAATGCAGTAGGGACATTGGTCTAAACTGGGTTTACGGAGAAGTAAATCATCCCTGAGATACTTGCTACGATGAGGTAGTATGAGAAGTATTCTAGTTTGCCTTGTGTCACTACTTTCATGGCTAGTGATATGGCAATGAGTCCAACTATTGCTGAAGCGACAGCTCCCCAGATGTATGCATTAGATGAGCAAGAATCGAGAGCTGTTCCCCAACTACCTAGTCTCTCTGCTTCATCCTTTAAGTTCAGTACAAAGCCGCCTGCGATGGCGGGGATGGACATGAGGAATGAAAACTCAGCGGCCTTTTCTGCTTTCACGCCGCTGACTAGGCCGGCAGCGATGGAGGATCCGCTGCGCGAGATGCCAGGGAGGATGGCGAGTGCTTGGCCGATACCCATC
The DNA here is from genome assembly GCA_023300205.1 of Akkermansiaceae bacterium. Taxonomy (GTDB): domain Bacteria; phylum Verrucomicrobiota; class Verrucomicrobiia; order Verrucomicrobiales; family Akkermansiaceae; genus Rubritalea. The sequence continues at coordinate 1,878 of JALZVD010000247.1, forward strand.
CATAGTGAGCTCTTGACTCCGATGTTAGCGGTTTTATTTTTCACAATTTTAGGAACAAACAATAATGCTGCGGTGAGTAACAATAGTCCGCTCACTAAGACTGGACGGTCATATGCAGCTTTAAAGTAATCACCGAATAGTTTATAAGCGATTAATGCTGGGATAGTAGCGACAGCTAGCCAGAAGATCATCATGCGTTCTGCTTTCATGTCCTTTGTCCAGAGAGATTGGCAGAGTTTCCAGAGGCTAGCACGGAAGTAGATGAGGACACTCAAGAGAGTTCCTAGGTGTAGGACGATCTCAAATGAGAGGCTGTGTTCTTGGATGCCTAGTAGAGCCTGTGTGAGAACAATATGTCCAGATGATGAGATTGGCAAAAACTCTGCTAATCCCTGGACAATCCCTACGATAACTGCTTCCCAAATACTCATGATGGTTGAAATACTTAGCCACAACCGCTGACATAGCAAGTAATAACCATAGAGTAGGTAGGAGTTAGAGATAAAGGGGAATAGTTGAGATATTTCTATGAAAATATGAGATTTTATTCTGTTCCATCACGGATGTGTAATATTATGGAGGAGATAGTTATACCCTTTTTAATCTCACTAACCTCACGGAATAATGTCTTAACGATACTCAGAAACTACATGGAGACACTAATCAGAGCTGGTGTTGACAGATCTTAGACGATTACGTAAAAAGATGGAATCAATGTCCAATTACATTCTAGCAAGAGTATTTAGCTTAGGGTTTCTCGTAGCAATGGCTTTGGCTGATTTTGTATTTGCTGAGCCTCCGCTCTCTGATTTATCAACTCAATTTTTGTTTGATAGAGCTTATTTAGATCATCCAGTGCGCGAGCTCGCGTTTGGTTCATGCAATAAACCTAAAAAGGATCAGGAATTTTGGGATATGATGCGCGCGAAGAAGGCTGATGTGATGTTGTTACTAGGAGACAATCACTACGCGAATAGCTCGGATCCTGTGAGGCTGAAGAAAGCTTATTAGGGCTTGGCCGCTATTCCCCAATATAAAGAATTTCGCCAGCAGGTCCCTGCGCTTCCTAAGTGGGATAATCACGATTATAGTGATCCATATCTTGGTCTGCTTCACCCATATGCAGAGGAGTCTGAGTAACTTTTCCTTGATCATTTTAGGGTTCAAAAAGTAGATGTCCGACGCTCGCGCAAAGGGATTTATGGAGTCGCGAAGGATATGAAATGAGGCGACACTGATAAACAGCTACGTATTAGCAAAACAGGAAATAACTATTTAAGGAAACTCTTGGTGCAATGCGCTCAATATAACCTAGGGTACTTCGGTCAAGATAGTGGCCTCAGGCGCTATGGCGAAAACATCTATAAATCTAGAGGTAATAAAGCAGCTAAACGTAAAGTAGTAATAGCAGTAGCCCGGAAGCTCTCATTACTGATGCTCACACTGTGGCAACGTGAATGCGATTACGAGCCATTGAA
>JALZVD010000248.1 GCA_023300205.1 Akkermansiaceae bacterium
CGAGTTCCTAGACATCCTACGCCGCTGGTCGACGCAGAGGTAGTGCCTTTCTGGCTGTTCTTTTGAGCCTTGTTTCCTCAAGAGAACGGCCTTTTATTGTCGGAATGAAACGGCTCTTAATCGGAGGGGGAATCTTACCTGTCCTCGCATCAGCGCTTCCTCTGCAGACTGAGGTAATCTCGATTCATGACCTTTCGGCGAGCGCTCCTGCCACAGAGGTTCTCTTTTTTGGCTTCCAAGAAAATAACCATCACAGCCCGAGTGGCTTGCACTCCATTCTGACCGCGCCGCTGGCTGTGGGAGGAGTTACGATGACTTTCACAACGAGTTTTAATGATCTGAGCGATGCTACTTTAGCGGGCTATGACGCAGTGATGATGAATGGAAATGCGCGCTCGTTTGGCAATTCTATTTCGGCTCCAGAAGTCCCCGCACTTGGACGCTATGTCGAGAGCGGTGGAGGGTTGATAGGGATTCATGTCGCGAGTGCTGCTTTTCGAAATAATCTCGAATTTGGGGCATTATTGGGTGGGCGTTTTGACTTTCATGGAGTGGGGCGTTTTATCCCGATTGACGCACTACCAGAGCACTCGCTTCTTAAAGGTGCAGCTCCGATCGATTCTTTCGATGAAACTTACGTTCTTAAGGATCTTAATCCTGATATCATCGTTCTCCAGCATCGAAGTAATTCAGGGGGGACGCTTTCTCCTTGGTCCTGGGTGCGGACTCAGGGGAGTGGGCGAGTTTTTTATACCGCGAGTGGCCATTTGCCGGGGAATCAAGACACCTCTCTTTTTGATGTCGCTACCAAGCCTGCTTACCACGATTTAATTTTGCGGGGAGTTCGATGGGCTACAAAACGTCATTTTTCAGAAATTGGGCAGACCGCTTTGAGTGAGTCGGGGATGCTTCTTGGGAGCGCGAGTTATCTTGCCGATGGCAAGTCATTGGTTTGGCAGGGCGATCTTGCGGGGCCGAATATTTTTGCGACAGCGGAGGATGAGATTGAGCTAGCTGGGGTGAGTTACGAGTTCACGAGCGACTCAGCTGAGGGAGTGATCCCATGTCCTGGGGCAGGAGGTGAGGTGATTTTCTTCCGGAGCGTGCTCGATGAAAATTCCGTCTCTCGGCAGGGAATTTGGAGGAAGAATACAAGTGGAGATTTGGAGGTGGTTGCACTGGAGGGCCGCGCTCTTTCCCCAAGTGATCCTGCTTTTATTACGGAATTAGAAGGTGTGGTGGGTGATGATTTTGTGGCAAATGGAACGGGTAAAGTCCTCTTCCGCGCGCGGACTACGGTGAGCCATCTTGTGGTGGATGGTGAGGGTGTCATCGCAAGCGAAGGTCAAGGAAGCGCAGCTCTTCCTGCGGGGGTGATTTTTGGAAATCTGGATGAGGGTGCTCTCTCGCTGAACCGCTTAGGTCAGTTAGGGTTTTCAGCCGAGTTGGCGGGGTCTGCTATGGCGGCTAATGATGAAGCGGTGTTTTACCGAGGAAGCGCAGGACTGGTGCTTCTTGCTCGTGAGGGCGAGGCCGTGCCGGGGCTATCAGGTCTCACTTGGGGAAGCTTTGGAAAGATTCGGATGAATGCGGATGGACAAATGGCCTTTACCGCGAGTTTTTCCGGAGGTGTGATGACTGACGATAGCGCGGTAATGCTCTACGATCCTGCCAATGGGATGAAGGTGGCACTGCGCGAGGATGTGTCAGCAGGAGCGGGGCAGATCGATGATCTTTTGGCAGGTGATTTCGTGTTAGGGAATTCCGGAGCGGTTGTGATGATGACTTCGCTCAGAGGGCCGTCGATTACGGCGGAAAATAATGCTGCTTTGATCCGAGCTGAGGGCTCTGTTGTGACGCTTCAAGTGAAGGGTGGAAGTTTGCCGACACTTTCAGAGAGCGCGGTTATGGGGCTGACTTTTGGCGAGAGTCCGGTATCGGTGTCACCATATGGGAAGATTGCTTTTGTCGCAGATTTTGTCGAAGGCGCTGTCAGCAAGAAAGCTCTTTTTTGGATTGAGGAACGGACTGTTTTCGCGATCGCAAGAGAGGGGGAGGCTGTGGCGGATGGGCCGGGATTGGCCTATGAAATTAGTTCTATGACACCTGTGTTAAGCGCGGGGCCGGATGATGGCTATCCTTCTTCGCTGGGGGCGCAGGATGATTTGGCGATTGCTTTTGAAACGAGCACGAGTCAGTCGCTTGTCTCTCGTTTGTCAGATCTCAATGATCTCGATGGAGACGGCCTTTCTAATCTCCTTGAGGCGGCCATCGGAGGAGATGCGCAAAGCCCAACGGACCATTTGTCTCAGCTGCCTCTTCTCGTAGAGGCTGATGGAGCGGTGCATTACGTCTTTCATCGGCCCGCTGTGGCTGGTCTCCCTACTGTTATCCTTCAGGAGTCTGGCGATTTGGAAACTTGGTCAAGCGTGACTGAAAGCGGGACCCTTTGGGCAGATCAAAGCGGAGTGCCTGCGGGATATGAGCGCGTGAGCTATTTAGTCGAGACCACTGCGTCACGCCGCTTTTTGAGGGTTGCGGCCCCATCTTTATCTCCTTAAAACCTCCTCAGCACAGTATCCTTCTCGAAGCGCTCCTCCGTGCCTAGGTAATCTAGGGTGTGGTGTGAGCCGCGGGATTCTTTTCTTAAAATGG
>JALZVD010000249.1 GCA_023300205.1 Akkermansiaceae bacterium
CCGTCAACCCAGTGTGGGTCCGAAGAGGATTCAAGATCGATACTGGTTACTGATGTTCCATTATCTTCGTTGAGTGCTGCGAGGGCATTTGCGCCTATGTAATCATCACCATTTATTACATTGGCCTGGAAGTCGTCCCAAGTTGAAGAAAGTCCAAGAGCGTGTCCGATCTCATGAAGTGCGATAGAATAAAAATCTGTTCCTGTGCCTGAGGCATCTTCGGTAAAGTCCCAAATTGTGGTTGCGCTATCAAATGAGACGACACCACCCCAGACAGCAAGTGAGTTTGATCCTGTATTGAAGCCACGGTTATTGTGTGAATCTGAGTCTGTATATGCATCGTTGAAGTTGATGCCTACGCCAGTGCCACCCACGCCAGCAATGCCCCCTAGGTCTCTACCTCCAGCATAAAGAATCCAGGTGTCGGCGGGAAAAACTATGGACCTGTACTCATCAGCAGGTCCTGCTCCAGCGGCATTAAGACTATCATTGCTAGCACTTGATGCTCCACTTATTTGGTAGTTTAAGTTTCCTGTGCCAGGGTGAATAAAGTTAATCCTTCTGTCATTAGTGTCATTGATCTCAGCTGTGTCTAGCTGGCCGTCGGCTAGGATAGAACTCCAGCGGTCTGCGGCTTGTTGCATGGCTGCTTGTTTCTCAGCGGTATCAAAAAAATTATTTGTATCGTATCTGTAATCTACAGTAATCATTACGCCGTTGGCAGACGATATAATAGAAAGTAATGACGCTGATGTAATCCCTGTTTTAGTAAGTAATCTCATTTTGAAATGTGTATAATTTTGGGATGGAACTAATCTGCTTTAACCATAGATACATTAATTACTAGATGTAGGGCAAGCATAAATTGTTTGTCTAATGTTGTGACTACTGATGTAACTAGAATATAAATAGAACTATCCTTCATAGGTAGAATGAAACATATGAAATATGAGTTAGAGAGAATAGGTGAGAGGGAGTATTTTTTGTTAGATCTGGATCAGCGTGAGGTTGAGCTCAGGGTGATGGAGGATATGGATACTGGGGTGGATGTTTATTATGATAGGCGCTGGGAGGTGACGGGGTTGTTGACGTCATGGTTAGAAGCTCATCAAGAGGTTTATGCTGGTAAGCGTGTGCTGGTGATAGGTGCAGGGGTGGGGATAGAGACGGCTGTTCTGGGTAGGTTAGCAGGGAAGTTATTTATTAATGATCTGTCAGCGACTGCTTTGGAGTTGTGTTCTGAGCAGTTGAGGGAAAATGGGGTGGTTGATTATGAGAGGTTACTTGGTAGATATGAGGCGCTTGATTTACCAGAGGTAGATTTGATTGTAGCGAGTTTTTTGGTTTATAATAAGGAGACACTGGGGGCGGTGCGTGCGTTTATGGTTGCTAATGGTTGTGATTTTATTTTGATGAATGAGAATCTGCCGGATTTTATGAAGTGTTTAGGTGAGTTGAGGCATGAAGTGATTTTTGAGAATGAGGATCAGGGTGCGATGTGTGTGTTGTTTAAGAGATGAGATTTGCTATTTGTCTTTTTAGATTAATGCAATTAGGGTGGAGGCATGAAAACGTTGAAAGTATCTGCTGCTTGTTTGAACCAGACTCCGATGGACTGGGGTGGGAATTTCACCCGTATCAAGGGAGCGGTGGCTGAGGCTCAATCTGTAGGTGTGGATGTGCTGTGTCTGCCAGAGTTAGCGATTACGGGTTATGGCTGTGAGGATATGTTTTTGGCGCCTGATGTGTGTTTGCGGGCTGAGGAGATGCTTGAGAAGATTTTGAATCTGGCGCCTGAGATGGTGGTTGCCGTGGGGCTTCCGTGGAGGCATCAGAATACGGTGTTTAATGTTGCTGCAGTTATATGTGGTGGTGAGGTTTTAGGTTTGTATGCGAAGCAGAATTTGGCGGGAGATGGTGTGCATTATGAGCCGAGATGGTTTAGTGCTTGGCCGGTGGGTGAAGTGGGGGTGACGGAGATTTGTGGAGGTGAGGTACTGATTGGCGATTTACTTTTTGAGGTAGGAGGAGTGACTGTGGGATTAGAAATCTGTGAGGATGCTTGGGTGGCAGATCGACCTGGTTCTGGGATTTGTGCTTATGGTGTGGATATGATTTTAAATCCTAGTGCGAGCCATTTTGCGTTTGGTAAGCAGAAAGTGCGTGAGAGATTTGTTTTAGAAGGGAGTAGGGCATTTGGTGTGGCCTATGTGTATGCGAATTTGTTAGGGAATGAATCTGGTCGGGTGGTGTTTGATGGCGGGGCGATGATTGCGAGTTGTGGGGAGTTGATTGCTACTGAGAAGCGATTTAGTTATCAAGACTGGACTCTAACGACTGCTGTGGTGGATGTGGAACTCAACCAAACGAGGCAGGCTGCATCTGCATCAAGAATGGTGGAGGTGGGGGATCATCCTGGTCTGGTTAGTGCTGGTCTGGAGTGGAAGGATAGTAATGATGTGCCAAGCGGAGGGATAGAGCGTAAGTTATGGTGTAAAGAGGAGGAGTTTAGTCGTGCTGTTGCTTTGGCCTTGTTTGATTATATGCGTAAGAGCTACTCACATGGCTTTGTATTGTCACTGAGTGGTGGAGCTGATAGTTCTGCGGTGGCGTGTTTGGTGAAGTTGAGTTTAGATTTTGCTCTGGCTGAACTGGGAGAGGATGGGGTGAGAGAGAAGTTGGCTTATTTTGATTTACCGAAGAAGGCTAAGGATTGGATGAAGGTTCTGCTGGCTTGTGTGTATCAGGCGAGTGATAACAGTGGTGACGAGACGGAGGATTCTGCGAAGAGTATAGCTGAATCAATAGGAGCGGAATACCAGCGATGGAATATTTCTGAGTTGGTGGCTGGTTATACAGGAATGGTGAGTGAGGGGGTGGGGAGGAAGCTGAACTGGAAGGAGGATGATATTACGTTACAGAATATCCAAGCTAGGGTGAGGGCTCCGGGGATCTGGATGCTAACGAATATTAGAAATGCGTTGCTTTTGGCTACTTCAAATAGGAGCGAGGCGGCAGTGGGGTATGCGACGATGGATGGAGATACTTGTGGAGGAGTTAGTCCTATTGCGGGTATTGACAAGGCGTTTTTGAGATATTGGCTGCGGTGGTTGGAAACGAGTGATATGGTAGGGATAGAGCCAATTTCTGCGTTGAGTAAGGTTAATGAGCTACAACCAACTGCAGAGCTTCGACCAGAGGGGTATGATCAGACTGATGAGTCAGATCTGATGCCTTATTCTGTTCTTGATGCTATTGAGAAGGCTGCGATACGCGATAAGAGGTCACCTAAAGATGTTTTGACTTTAATGGTGCAACAATTTCCAGACTATGAGGGTAATCAGATGAAGGCTTGGGTGATCAAGTTCTTTCAGCTTTGGAGTAGGAACCAATGGAAGCGTGAGCGTTATGCTCCGTCATTTCATTTGGACGATGAGAATTTAGATCCTAAAACGTGGTGTAGGTTTCCTATTTTGTCTGGTAGTTTTTCTAAAGAATTAAGTGAGTTGTGATTGTGTTGGAATATTTGCGAAAGTGCTGACTCTTAACTGTAGAGATTAATATTATGAGTGAATTTCAAGAACTAGTAGATGCCCATTATCAGCCGTTGTATCGGTTTGCTTATAGTTTGGCAAAGAATCCAGATAAAGCTGCGGATTTAGTACAACAGACGTTTTGTATCTGGGCGCAGAAGGGAGATCAGTTAAAAGACAGGAGTAAGGCTAAAACTTGGCTGTTTACTACTTTGTATCGTGAGTTTTTAGCCGGTGCTAGAAGATCGACGAAGTTTCCTGAGACGGATTTAGAAGATGCTAATTATCATTTAGAATCTAAAGAAGAGGATTCTGGAAGAATGATAGATGCCAAGCGAGCAGTGGCCGTGCTGAATAGTCTGGATGAAACATTTCGAGCGCCATTGGCGTTATTTTTTCTTCAGCAGCATAGCTATAAGGAGATAGCAGAAGTGTTAGATATACCTATGGGGACAGTGATGTCACGTATTTCCAGAGGTAAGGATTTATTGAAGAAGAAGATGAGAGAAAGTTTAGATGAGAGTTCAAATGTGGTAAGAGTAAACATGACAGAAAGGGGACAAAAAAATGGATAAACAAAATGCGAAATTTATTTTACAGAGTTACCGACCAGATGGAGCAGATGCATCTAATCCAGATTTTGCGGAAGCGTTGAAGGTGGCTGCCGAAGACCGTGATTTAGGTTTGTGGTTAGCAGAGGAGCGATCTCATGATGCAATATTTGCAGAGTCTCTAGCGGTGTTGGATATACCTGATGGCTTGAGAGATGAAATATTATCAGTGCTGGAGTATGAGGGAGGTAAGGAGATATCTTCCGAACTTGATGGAATATTCATTGGGGCTATGGCAGATATTTCTCCTCCAGCAGGGCTAAGAGATCAGATCATTTCAGCAATGGAGATAGAGAATGGGTTAGACAATCAGTTAGATGAAGATAATGTTGTAGTGCAATTTCCGTGGCAGTTGTTAAATATGGTGGCGGTAGCTGCTATTGTGATATTAGCAGCGACGTTTATTTTTCCGGGGATGACAGGATCTAAATCAGAGCATAGTGAACAGCTTAACTTAGCTCAATTTCAGATGGCATCTGGTAGGCTACTGAGTGCTTCTTATGAAGTGGATGTCACAAACAACACATTGGCTTCTGTAAATACTTGGCTAGAGAGTGAAGGTATGCCAGCAGCTGACACTGTGCCTGAAGGACTCGTTTCGTTTGATGTTGAAGGCGGAAAGAAAATTACTTTGGATAATGGGGTTACGGGCTCAATGATTTTGTTTAAGAAGAAAGAGGCAGGAGAATTTTATCTGATGGTATTTGAGGTTGATTCTATGGAAGATGCCGAGAGGTTAGCAAGTATGTCTGAAATCAATCTTAAGGATTGTAATAACTGTCCGGTGACTCACTTTAATATCACCGCATGGAAAGATGATGATAAGGCATATTTACTGCTTACAAAAGCTGATTCTAAGTATATGGTAGAGCTATTTTAAAGGCTGTATTAAGTTGTTACTAGGAGACTTCACTTAATGGTTGAGCTAGTACAAAAGGGGTGATTACGACAACAGTGAAGCGTGGTTGATCATGTTCCCACCATTCTTCATGTAGGTGTGATGGTTTGACTAGGTCTGCTGCTTTTAACCAGGCTTGGACTTTAGCTTTATCATCCTTAGTGAATGCTTGAGCTACTTCTGATAGATCAAGGTCTGGGTCAACATAGATCATGGCACCAGATTTGTAGTGGGGTTTGAGATAGTTCCAGTCAACATCACCAGTATATTTAGCTATTTTCTCTCCGTTTGATGCTTGGTCATCTCCGAGGATATCATACTGGAGTTTTTTAGATTCGTTTTCCGGCATTATCTAGTTTTTCAAGGATTGAATATTGAGGGATCTAGAGATTTGTCCAAGCGGCATTATTCTGAGCAGACTTAACAGATGCTTCAATGAATGCCATTCCGCGAATGCCATCATCAATGGATGCGTAGTCATAGCTTTCTTTTTCTTCACCGTTGAGCCTGTCTTTGATGTGTCCAGAGAATGCTAAATAGATGTTGGCAAAGGCTTCTAGATAACCTTCTGGGTGAGCTGCAGGTGTGCGTGTGAAGTTAGCAGCTGTTTCACAGATGTATGAGTTCCCTGTGCGGTAGATCTGAGTGGGCTTGTCGAGGTGTTTTACTAAGAGGGTGTTTGGCTCATATTGGTGCCATTCTATGCCTCCTGTTTCACCGTAAACGCGGATGTTGAGTTGGTTTTCTTCTCCTACAGAAATTTGTGATGCGTGAAGGACGCCTTTTGCTCCGTTATCGAATCGGAGCAGGATGTTGCCATCGTCATCGAGCTGTCTTCCGCCTACGAAGGATGTAAGGTCAGCGGCTAGTTCTTTGATTTGGAGGCCTGTGATGTATTCTGCTAGGTTTTCGCAATGAGTGCCAATATCACCGATGCAACCAGCGGCTCCTGACCTTTTGGGGTCTGTTCTCCATTGAGCTTGCTTCATTCCGGTGTCTTCTACTTTTGTAGCTAGATAACCTTGAGGGTATTCAACTATGATTTTTCTGATTTTACCGAGGGCGCCGTTTTGGACTAGGTGCTTCGCTTGTTTTACCATGGGGTAACCAGTATAGGTATGGGTTAGCCCGTAGATTAGTCCGCTCTTAATAATTATTTTTTTGAGAGCGACAGCCTCTGCTTGATCGAGTGTGGCAGGCTTATCTGAGAGTACATGGAATCCTGCTTCTAGGGCAGCTTTTGCAGCGGGGAAGTGGACGTGGTTTGGGGTAACGATGACCACAAAGTCCATTCTTA
>JALZVD010000250.1 GCA_023300205.1 Akkermansiaceae bacterium
CTCTTCTTCATAGTTCCTCCTATTCGTCTATTATAGCATCGCTGCTAGTATATGTCAAGTCCTTATCTATACACTCATCTAGTATATCAATGATGTCATGGTACAGTGTACCTATATCATACTCTAGTGGCAATACATTGTCTAGATGTTCCCATAGCTCATGTGCTAGCTTATCATTCTCCTTATGACTCATTACTTACTCCTGTATATAAGTTACTTGTACTATTATCTTATCCCGTAGTGTAGTCATACTGACGTTCACTATCCTATCTCTATGTCCACTAGTGAACGTGTTAATTGCTGCTGCTAGTCCTCTAGTGCTATCAGCTTCAAAGTACGTCACCTTGGTAACCCCTTCAATCTTCTTCTTTGCTACCTCATACTTCAAGTCCCTTAAGCTATCTGCTATGCTGTACAATGATTCATTACTTGATGACATTATTCACCTCCATATATGCCTTGACGAATACCTTACGTGCTTGTCTATACGACTCCTCAGTAAATGTATGCCTCACTGCTGTGTTATTAAATGATCTGTGTGCCTTAAGCCTTAGTAGTATCTGTCTCATTATTCTGCCTCCTGAAGCAATAGTTGTATCCACTCCATACTCATACCCATCTTTTCTTCAATGCTCTTAGAGAGCGTCTCAGAAGCTGTGGTAAGGTTCTCTTTAATTTGTTTCTCTAAATCAATCATATACGTTCCTTTGTAGTGCCGTAATTGGCTATATCTGATTATAGCATAGGTGCTAATCAATGTCAAGTAATAATATACCCTGAATGTCCGTGTATCTTATTCATAACGAATGTCCAGAATTGCTTATCCTCACGACTTACCTTCTCTCCGAATGTAAACAACTCATCTCTATTATACCCATACAGCTCACAGTACTGGTCCTCTATCTCATCCCACTTAACTGCATAGTACGTCTCTAACTCTACCCATGTTATCATATATACCTCCTACACATCATTATAGCATATAGCATAGTTGCTGTCAAGGGATATCGACATATACTTCACTCACTGCTAGTGGCGTAAGTTAACACCCTCATGTAACCTTTAGCACTCAGTATAATCTATTGAGTGTACTTAGTTACAGCTTAACCTTATAGTATATCATACCTAAGCAGCACTGTATATAACTATATTTATGCTAAGTACTTGATAATACACAATATACTATATATACTTATGTCAAGATTATGTTAAGGATGTATAAGTACTTGATATCTCGTAATACACGTTCACTTATTTTTAATATGATTGTGTATACACTACATAACTCAATATAATACATCAAGGCTAAATCCAATCGTTACACTAATATAAAAATATTTATTACCACAATCCGACACGGCTACCTATACTTATTCATTACATTCCATAAGTCATTGATATTACGTACTTCTATTCTAGGCTAGTCTTGTATAGTTTACACTATAAAGACATTCATCTGGTGTATATACTACATCACGCATTATATACACGCAATAGCTTACATCACGCATTATATACACGGTATGATTATATTAGTGTAGCTGGGAAGAGTAGCATTAAAAATACGTTGTTGACAGAGTAAGTATAGCTCTACCCTTTATATATTTCATTTCACTGACTCTGAAGTAAAGCTTTAAAGGTCAGCACTATCTAAACCACTTCATTTTTGTTAATAATTCGTTAATAATCGTATATTTTATGTAAATAGTTCGTTTATATGCTATTTATACTTACGTATTATATACACCGCCAGAAATGACATAAGATTGTTACATTGTTGAGAATTGTATACACCCCGAAATCTTCGATTGAGGGAAAGAATGTAATAAAAAAGCCCCACCGATTCCGATGAGGCTAAACAAAGGATGTACTGCGGAAAAAAGTATAAAAACCTTAGTACATAATCATTATAGCATAACTTTTTCTATTTGTCAACCTACTTCAACGTTATTAAGTCTAAGTACTGTAATAACGATAACATACCGTAGAGATAAGCAGTTTGTACTAGGAATGTTAGTAGGAATAATCCCAATACATACATTGGTCCGCCAGCAGCTCTATTCTTCATTACTCAGTTCCTCGTCTAATTCAGTTAGAATCTCCCAGATTAGCCCTGGATCGATCTTATTGCCCGAATACTTAGTTAGTTTCTCTTCTACTAGGTCTAGGCTTAAAACACGTCTCTGAAGCGTCTGATTAACTGATGCTAGGTTATCCCTTGACTTAGGGGTACTTTGCTCTGTATGCGTCGTTTTGAACGCCTCACGGTAATCCTCTAGTGCCCGAAGACTCTGATCTATATCATTAGCTTCTTCATGTGAGAATAGTACGTCTCCTTCATCTAATACAATTAACTCTCCCTTCACTGAGAATCCTACACCCCGAAGGAATCGTGTGAATGAGTCTAGCACATCCCCTAGTGCGCTGGTCTCAACACTTAATGTGATGTTCTCTTGCTGATCAGAGAATAAGTCTCCATCTGTTGCCGTAAATTTGTAATTAGCCATTCTTTAGTTCTCCTATTTTGTCGTTTAGTTCCTCTAATTCAATCTTCTTAAGCTTAACTTTCTTCTGGATTAGCTTAGCAGTGGTTCTCACCTCTTCTAGACTCTCCAAATCACCTAACTTAGCCTCCATTCTGTTACCCATAGACTGGGCTTCTTCAATGAGTCCTGGTAAGTAGCCGAAATTACGCGTTTCATAACACTTTCTCATCTCTTCCAACACATCGCATAATGTTCTATTCAATGGTATATAAGTACTATACATTCTCATTCTCCTGTTGATCCAAATCCACCCTCTCCACGAGAAGTTTCATCTAGGTCTGTTACCTCATTTAACTCGATGCTAGGATATGGTACGATTATTAGTTGCGCTATCTTATCCCCAACAGCATACACACTGCCAAATTGATCCACATCAGTGAATCTTAATTTAACCTCACCTCTATAACCGCTATCTATTACGCCCACAGCATTGGCGAGTGCTAAACTTTTCTTACTAATACTAGATCTAGGAAAGATCAGTCCCATATGTCCCTCAGGGATCGCCACAGCAAGCCCTGTACCATATTCATGAAACCTATGTAGTACGTTATAAGAATAAGTTGTAGCCGTTAGATCAAGCCCTGCATCGCCTGGTGAGGCATACTTAGGGATCTTAGCATCTGGTCTTAACTTCTTAACATTAACCTTCATTATTGCTCCTGCTCGTACTTTAGTTGATGTAACCCAATTAGCGTTATATTCAATAACTCTTCTTTACTAATTGTACCACAGAATTTCTCATAATCTTCTCTTGTTCTCTTATACTGTAACTCTTCACAATGCTGGAGGAATATATCTTGAAGACATGCGTTAACAAAATTGATGCCAACTTCTTTAGTCAAATCAATCTTACCTTCACCTTCTTCTCGATAGATGCCAAGCTCTATCCCAAGCTTGACTAGTTCCTCAAATCTCAACTTCATTACATCATCTACTAATTCCATAAATACTCCGATAGTTTAGGGTTTTCTTTCATACAAGTGAATAACCTAGGAGATACTAATCTAATTAATGTCTCTTCGGCAACTTCATCATCACTAATCTTCACGATTATAGGGATAATATCCTCTAATAATACATGAAGAATCTCATGTTGTAAAGTTTCTTTAATAATTTGTTCATTATCAGTGCTAAAAATAGTGATTTCCTTCGAAGAAAGGTTAGTTTCTCCAAATCTATCAGCAACTTTAGCCTTAGCATAGATAATTTTCCAATCAAATCCGTTAATCTTTACCTTCTTAATCATTATTTCCTCGCAAACTGAATGTGAAAATGAAAACCTGCTCCTACAGTATGGTAATCTGCAGTGAACCGATAGTGATTTTCTTGGTTATATTCTTCGTTAATGTATTCTACCATCTTAGCAATCTCTTCTGGTTCGAAAGTTCGACTTCTTAGGTCAACTCCGTGCCAAAATTGATGAGGAGACTTAAATTTACGAGCTGCATACTTAGCGCTGTTTCTGTAAAGGTAGTCTTGCTCCGATTGAGTTCGATATATCATCGTAATCAATACATTTTTACCGAATTCTTTATTAGCCATATCATTTAATGTGTCAATGATCTCGAATAGCTCTGGATTCTTCTTAAATAACTTAGAATATTCGTCCTTAAGTCTTTTAGAATCGTTTTTGAAAGCTATTGGGATATGCTCATCCTCTGTTTCGATTTCATTTAACTCATAATCGATAATTTCTTCACTAGGTCGACATTGAAATAGTTCTTTAAATGGATTTCTCATTTTCCTCCTCTCTATAATCAAAAGTATAGTAATACTCGTCATTGGCATCGTTTTTGAAGTACCTATCAACTAAATTAGCCGCAGCGACCTCAGTCAACGCCCTAGCAACAACTCTAGGGTTAGCGGTTTTCAGCGTAGCTCTGTTGAAATCTCTTTCAATAATCACAAAATTCTTCTTTCTCATCTGTTTAACTCCTTTTTCATTTCAAATATTTTTCTATCATTATCTAACTCTTGTAACTTAGCCTCAACATACTGGAGAAGAGATCTATCTCCAATAACTGTAGCATATATAGCTAAATCTTGGTAAGCTCTTTCCTTACCAATGATCATACCATATTCTAGTCCTTCTGTCAAGCTAATTTCTAACTTTTTTAACTCCATTTACTTCCTCCTTCAGTAAAAAAATGTTACATTTAGTTTCTTTCTTTATAATAACGCTATTGAATAATCCTAGATCTATAACAAATTGGTTGTCTCTGTTTATAAAATCTAAATTCAACTCAGGACACATGACGTTTTTTACGAAATGTGTACATTGTTTAAACATATCCTCGCCTAATATTAAGGTTTGTATTTTTAAATTAGAATCCAACAGTAGCGAATCTAATCCTCTGATTAATTTCTCTCCAGCGTCAAAATTCATTCACTTTCCTCCCTTTATTATATGACCAAATATTTTAAATACTCCCTTAGTGTACATAAATACGTGGTCAAATATGTTAAATGTTTTGCTTTCTGAATACTTATCGCAAAAAGCTAAAGTTTCCTTTCCTCTTCTTTTAACTACCACGGTATAGAATATTCCATCCTCTGTAGCATCCCTTTCAATTAAGTGGAAAACTCTAAAATACGACTCTTTAAATGTCGATTTCACATACACCTCCAGCACAAGCAACAACTTTAATTCTATCGGTGTTATCTTCTAATTCCATCACTTCTTTAAGATCTATAGACTTAACTAGTTTGCTATACTTCTCATAAGTCTCTTTATCACATTCTTGAAACGGTGCTTGCTTGTATACTGTGTCACTAAAAGGTAATAGAGATACCGCAGCATATCGTTCTTTGTTCTCCCAAAGCTGCTTAAATAGATCATCAGTTTCTTCTGGCTTATAAGAAATAGTAACAGAAACATTATGAGTATTGTCACCCTCTCTATGTCCAGGAACAACCCAATTTTCATAATACTTCATGGTTCTTTCGAACAAACCTTTAGCAGTTTCTGTGTTCCTTGTTATAGCCCCCTCAGGACTACTCTGGGGAATAGTAACAACTAACCCATTAGGAGACATAAGGTCTACTTCAACTAGCTCTGGTATAGTGTTTTGGATGTATTTAGCTAAGCTATCATCAGCATTCATTCTTACTGTTCTTAAATAGTACTCAGAATGTCTAGCATGAATACCCGATGCTGTACCCATAACGCATGAAGAAGTTCCTTCAGGCTTAACTGTAGTACACCTAGCTGCTGGTCTAATGCCTAATTTCTTAGCATACTTATTATTAACTTCTAGAACTAACTTAGCAGCTTCTTGTAGATCCTCACCTGTCAATGCTCCAGCATCTGCTACACCAGTAAATGAACAACCAATAAGGGCTTCTCTCTCCGTAACGTTTTTCCAGCTTTGATCTAAGTATGGAAAGTCAGTGTAAGATGCTTGAAGTGTGCCAATAAAAGCTGACGCCCATATACGCTCAAGGAAATCTTTTTTGTTTTTTATTCCATTTAGATTAGTTGTAGTTAGATTGCAGAATTGATTAGAATGTAGAGCAATTTCAGCACATGGATTAGTTCCCATATCTGGGTTGTTAGACCAAAAGAATCCAGGTTCACCAGCATTCGAGTCAATACACATGTCATAGACATATTTAAATTCTTCTTCACTTACTTGACCTCTTGGTAAAACCGCACTGTTATTAGCTCTTGCTCTATATGGAGTATTGATCCACCACTCACCTTGCTTAGCTTTTAACATAGATTCATCGTCTCTATCAAATAGTGATATCAATGCTGCTCTTCTAATTCCTCCAGCTAATACACAATCAGCAACTATACAGATGATGTCATGAACTTCTAAAGGTTCTAGGTTTCTACCTAAAGAACTTTTTAAGATAGTCTCTACCTGAGTCAGCATATTCTTCAATGGTTCAGCACCTGGAGCTTTAGCACCTGTTGTGACTAAGTAAGAACCCTTAGCTCTAACCTTAGAGAAATCAAATAACGGTCTTATACCTCTGTAGAAATAAGAGTTCATTAACTGATTTAATGCTTCTGCCCAACCTTCAATAGAATCATGAACTATATAAGTCCCTTCTTCCTTAGGTAACTTAATGCTCGGTAATTGTGAAGTGTGTCGCTTCTGTACTGAAAATCCAGAACCTGTTCCGCATAATAAAATGTACAAAATTTCAGCAAAAGCTCTAGGTCTATCGACGTGCGTGTAACTGCAATTATATTGGCGAATATTATTCTTTAGAA
Organism: Akkermansiaceae bacterium; assembly: GCA_023300205.1. GTDB lineage: Bacteria > Verrucomicrobiota > Verrucomicrobiia > Verrucomicrobiales > Akkermansiaceae > Rubritalea. Next base: position 6,769 of record JALZVD010000250.1, read on the forward strand.
TAGCATCACCACCAAACTGCATACCTCGCATTGAAGGCATCTGGTTTAAGTTTTGTACTTGCTTGTACGCTCTAACTATCTCCTTGGAAAGATTAGGGAATCGCTGCAAATGCATGCTCATATTCCTATTAATCGTTTCCTGTAGAGACTCTCTCCGTGCCATGTGCGGAAGATACTTGGCGTAACTTCTGAACGCAACAATATCAGACAGTAGTTTGTTCGATTTGTTCAATTGTAATCTCCTTTTTTACAGTAGTGGTAATTATACCATAACTTTTTAAAAAAGTAAACAACTAATTATAATAATTCTGGGAGTAATTCTTTGATGCAATCTATACACCATTGCGGTGCATTGTCTAGGTCTTCAGCATGTTTGTATAGTAAAGAGTAGAAACGACGAAAACAGGTCTGATTACTTAATACATAGTAATGCAGAAACCTGTAATCTCGTTCAGTTTTAGGCTTAAAAATCATTGAAACTTAATAGAATTTAAAAACTTTTTAACGATATCTAATGGAATTATATAGCCCACATTTTCAGCTCTAGTGCTTCCAGCAAATGCCACACCTTGGATTCTTCCGAATATGTTTAGTATTGGAGATCCAGAATTACCAGGATGTATGATAGCATTAGTTCTGATTGCATCAAAATTCTTGATACATAATTCGCCTATTCCGTAAATAATCTTATATATAGGGGGCAAAGATACTTTCTTATCGTGCTTCAATTTGCAAGAAATAGCTAATTCTATAACCGTTCTCTCTTGAATCTTACCTTTCTCTAGACTTATTGGTAGCCCTAATGGATGACCTAATACGTAAGAAGTATCTCCATAACTTGAGTTGTTAGCAAAACCTAGTGCTGGCAACTTCTGTGGAGCACTCATAATACATAAATCATAATGCTTAGAAGCAACTAACACTTTAGAAACATAATCGTTTCCTTTATAATCAGTTACTACCATGTCTTTACCGCCATTAATTAGACACACATGTCTGTTAGTTAGTACGTACTTATACTTACCTCTCTTAACGATAAACCCTGTTCCAGATCCCTTCTTAGGGAATGAAACTTTAACGATAGAATCATACTTATTAAAAACATAATTCTCATGAACTGTTGGAGCTACAATAGCAGTTGTTACACCCAATGCTAATAGCGATAATACTTTAAGTATCCTTTTCATCCTTCTTCTCCTTAACTGCTGTTCTATATTCAGCATCTAATATTTCTTCTGCAATTGGCTTTTTAATCGGTTTAGCTGGTATAAAGTTGAGTACTACTCTAGAATCGTCATTCTCTTTATCCACACCTGCCAATTCAGCAATTCGATTATATGATTTATATGCGTTAGCGAAATCTCCTCTAGCTTCAGACTTGCATGCTAAACGATAAAGAGATTTAACTAATTTCTTCTTCTCTTCATCTACTGTGTCTAGTCTTCTATTAAATAGTTTTTCCCTAGCAGATGTATAAATTTTAATCAGTCTAGCTTCAGGAATGTCATCTAATCCAATAGATTCACAGAATTGTTTAGCACACATTATTGCATCGGATCTCTTCAGATTATGCAACATATTCATCATCATATTCTCTTCAATGTCGAATAATTTAACCTTATCAATCTTAACATAAGAACGCTTACTAACCTTATTATCTTCTTTGTCTTCAAATTGTAAGTTAAATTTTATATCATCACTCATTTATAATCTTCCTAGTACTGCAAGTTTTGCATCCTTTTAATTTACCAAAAGGTAAGTCTATTTCGTAGATGTCTTCACTACCACAACTCTCGCAGATAATGGTTTCTTCAATTTCTTTAAGTTTTCTTCTCTTTTTAGCACCGTTTATAACATTCTGTAACGGAACATTATCCAACTTACCTTCTATATAGTGAGCAGTTTCTTTAAAAGCTGTCTCATAACTCTTTAATTCACTCTTTAATCTATCATTATCTTTGGTTAACCTAGCTATTCTCCTCTTTAGCTTATTAAGTTCTCCGTCTTTATACTCTCGTTTCTTAGGTTCTTTTTTAGTTTTCAACGATACTCCGTGCATGGGTTAAAGTTATCCTAATATTATATCATATTATAAAGGGGCGTAAGCCCCTGTAATTAGAACTTTTCGGTAAAAGGTTCAATAATCTTATCCAATGCTTTCTCTTTATCAGCTTCAACTACCATAACATTCCTAAGATCACCTACAGCATATTTGTCTGTTACCTCAAATACTTGCTGTGATGGTTGGTTGTTAACGATACCCAAGCTTAAACAATACTCATCTATACCACTCAAATTACCGTTACACAGTAATCTAGTACCATTTGCTAGCAGTGTTGTTAGCGGAACATGTGTGTGTCCTGCCATAACTACATCAATTGGACCAATTCCAGTGATTAAGTCATTGATTTTATTCTTAATTGCCATAACATTGATAGCTTTTCCGATACTTCCAGTAGATAATACTGTATCAGAATGTAGAATAAAGTAATTATGACCTCTAATCTTACCATACCAGTAAGGTGTAATAGGTATTTCAAATGTAACATTCTTAAGATTAGCTAAAGCTGCTTCCATAGCAATATTTAACATAGTGTGATACCCGTCAAATCTTCCTCTAGTAGCTCTTCCCTTTTCAGGTCTATGCATTGCTCTACCATGATTACCTGTCGTACAGATGACCTTCACACTGCTAAATTCGTTAGCTAAGTAAGATATTGCTTGAGTCAACAAAGATAGTGCTATGGCGAACTGAGTTGTTAGTGCCTTAGTCGTATCAATATCGTGGATAACACCCTGGATAAGATCGGCATTAAGAGCTATAACTAAATCAGTTTCAGAGCGGTGCTCAATCTTATAGTTAGCTACTTCCCTAACAAAGAATGCTAGTCTTCTAGCTTCTTCAGTAGTCCCGTATTGATTGATTCCGCCCATTTCATCACCTTGAATATCAGCACCGAAGTGAGTATCAGAGATGTGAGCAACAATAGTTCTATTAATCTTTTTCTTAGACTTCTTTTTCTTAGTAGCCTTGTGAGTCTTGAATGTAATAGCCTTGAATACATCCTCTAGTCTATCTGCAAACTTATTTTCTGCAACTATCTTGTCAAGAATTACATTATTCTCTTTATTAAGTTTTAGATTCTTTTTAATTACAGATCTTTTCTCCAACAGATTCTTACCATAAGCTTCATCAGAAAATAGAATATTTCTATATCTAGAAACTGCAGTCTCTACTGATTTCATGGTAGTACCCATTTCTTCAGCTATCTCATTGTGAGTTAGCCCTTCAATTTTCAATTGCTTGAGGGTTTTCAGGTTAGCATCGTTCCATTTCATTTTATTTCTCCATTTTCCAAAGCATATTTAGCCTCTAAAGTAGAAAGTTTAACCCTTAGGACATGATTATCCCTAATAGTTTTAACTAATTCAGTAGCATTTGCTTTGAATGCTTTGTTTAACGCATCATTGTTCTTTCTCAGAAGGCTGATTCTTCTATAACTATTGAATAAAATCAATGCTATAACAGCCACTGCTAAGTAATTTACCATTCTAATCTCCTTTTAGTGATTATATCACAAGTTTTTACATTAGTCAACTAGTAACTTGAAGTTCTTTTTTAGACCATAGTTTTTTAACTTTTCTTTGTCTATGACGTTCTCAAGTATTAGCATTGTTTTGTAAACTCTTTTAACATAATGTATTTTATCGTAATGACCTTTAAAATCTTCTTTAACCTTAAGTATTCTATTCTCTTCCATCGAAGGTTTACCTGACTTAAGAAATACTAACTCTCCCTTAGCTTTCTTTTGTTTCATACCATCAACATCATTAAATACAAAAGCCTTATCTCCTATCCTATATCCTTTACCCTTTATAGCATCAACAACCTTAGTTTCATTAGTTCTCTCACTAGAGAATACTTTCTTAGTTATGGATTTCTTAACACACCATCGACTTATGTCTTCAATATTTATTGCTTCTTGAACTGCATTCTCATATAACTGGATATAATCATCGTTATCTTCCATTATACTTTCTTCAATAACTTTAAACATTAGTTCTTTCAGTGCTATTTCTTTCTTAGAGTCCTTAAATGAAGATCCTTTATACTTAATTTTAGTATCCCCTGCTTCTCTCATGACGTAGTTTTTAGCTTTCACTACCACAAACTTGTCAAAGTATCCGTCATCCTCATACTCTATCATGCTAGGAAGTTTAGCATTTATTTCCTCCATTAAGGATATCTTTTCTCCTTCACTAAACTTAGCTGAAAATGGTTTCTTAAATGAAATAGAATCGGTGTCAGCATTGGTCATTATATAGTGTCGGTTAGTACCTACAGGCTTAACCTTTAACTTTCCCTCATATATTTTGTCTTTGTCTTCTTCATAATCCTCCCACCAATGAGTTAATGGCTTAGACGTTGCCCAGTTGATAGTTTCCTTAATTATTTGTCTACCCATACCAGTTACGAAGTCGGCTAACTCATAGTTATTGAAATGTAATCCACCACAACCTAATGCTCCATAGCACGAGTTAATAAATATCTTAGAAGATGCTTGCATGTCATCAAAAAACTTATCTCCAGTCCTTTTGTATTCAGCTTTCTCTGATAATCTTTTCTTGGTAAATGTGTCCACCATGGAAGCATAGATGGCGTCAGGATCTTTATTCGAATCATGAACTCTATACTGCCTCATTATACTAGGATACATGGATATAATATCGATCTTAAATACGTTCTTATGAAACCCAGGTCTACCAAATGATATACCGCCATAAACTCTAGACGACTCGGAAGGAAGTGGAATAGATTTTCCTCTCTGAAGGTACGCTCTTAGCATGATGAAATTAATCCAGCTACCCGATGCTCCATTTATAATCATCTGAAATGGCTTAGGGATAGATTGATTCATGTAGAAGAAACTAGGAATCATCATATCGTATAAATCTAAACAATCGTCTCCATCGTCCTCACAGTATTTAATAATCTTAGCTCTTTCTTCCAGATTTTCCCAATTGTCTCCAATCTTGGATGCATCATAGAATTCTCTTCCGCCCTGTCTAGGTTTAATCTGCTCCTCTATTACTTGGTTGGTTTTCTTACCAGTTAGTGTACATAAGTATTCTATGATAGGTTTAAGTCCCCAACTAGGAAAGTTTCTACCTATGTCATACTTAACTGCTAGGAACATAGTATCTATAATATGCCTACCGAATATGTTAGGATTACTATATTCCCAAGTTTGACTACCATCAACTCTGTAATTTCGCTTATAAGGCTCAAAATAGACTTCTGAGGCGTCTCTACCTAAATACAGGGCTGTACCATACAATTTAGCCACGTGCGCCAGATAGGGCAAATCGTAGCCTATACCGTTATGAGCTACCATCATAGTAGGGTTCATTTCTCTAACCCAATCGCACCAAGAATCTATCATGTGTCCAGTATCTATATAATCGTCTCTTACGAATACCTTTCTGATAGTCTTATTTCCATCTTTAAAAGTATTGGCAATAGTAAAAACGTCACTCTCTTTGGTCTTCTCTAGTCCATCTGTTTCTATGTCGAATCCTAGTCTAGAAACTTGATCAACCTTAAGTCCTTTAAAAAGTGTAGCACCGCCATGAACCATCTCAGTCTCAGAGCTATTGGGTAGAGACCAGAAGGATTTCTTTTTGAATCTATTTAAATTCCTGAAGTCTTTGAAGTCTCTATGAGTTCCAAATTCTTTAAGATACTTAAAATGATTTAATCCGTCAAGTCTCTTGCATGTTCCACCTGCATCATAGCATGCTAAAACCTTATAGACCATTGGATGACTTTTAACCTCACCATTGTTAAAATAAGTAAAGACTTGATCATCCTTTACTTCAATAGAAACGATTTCTTCAGTCTTATCCATACCATAAATAACGTCGTCTTCGTACATTCTACCATCCTCTTTTTTTGTTTTGCTTAGCTACTTGACCTCTCTCCCAACTTTTCTCTATGGTTAGTTCGTCCCTAAGATCTAATTCTTCTGGAGAGTACGTCTCTATGATATTGTACACTAAGTCAAAGGGAATGTCAATCATTCCTAATGTATAACATAATTTATTTAAAATGTTATTCCATTCTCCAGGGAAACCAGTATGAGCTTTGTCCATAAAATGAGCTAAAAGGTATGGTATATTCATTTTAGTAGCGTCTCCATATAACCTCTTAGCCATTGTTGTATGATCTTCAGTAGCTGTGATTTTCTTCCAGTTATCAGTTCGATTAAATGTCGGAGAAATCTCACGTACCTGACTCGGTTCTAGCAGGTTGTTTGTTGAATGTACAAACCCTCCAGCTGTCTGACAAGGAAAATAAAACCTAGCAACATCAGTTAAGCATGAAGTATCTGATTCTGGAAAATGTTTAAAAAGTTCCTTCATCGTCGACTTTAATATGCTAGGTTTAAATATTGTCCTGCTCAAAGGAAACATCAATCTAAATTTGTGATGAGATTCCTTATGAGATGCTGTTGGCATACAAATACAAAATATATCCAATTCTTCAACTCTAGACTTAGCTTCCTCGATAGTCAGATCTTCATCTATATCAAGAACTGCTAGTGTTGAGCTTGTGTAATTAGAACCCTTCCTGTACCCACTAAAGGTCATTGGAGACCAACCGTGAGTAGTTATAAGCTCAATAAGCTGTTTACTATTCTCACAGAAAGCCTCCTGAGGAGCATGAGGATAAGACGAAAACCTAGCCATAGTTCTTTTTTGAGATCTATCTTTAGGTAATGTAATTTTTTTAAAATAACTAATCTTCATCTACATCCTTCAAACCACTAACAACCTTATTCATAACTATTTTCTTACCTTGGTTGTTAACTATTTCTCTTGTATAATTAAAAACGTAATCATCTCCACCAACATCATTCTTTCTAAGCTCACTAGCTTCAATGTAAAGATTTTCGAACTTCATCTTTTCATCTTCACTCATGTTTCTGTAACTTTCATTTTTGAAATCAAAGTACGTAACATAGTTTTCTCCGACCTTGATTTTGTCTTCAGGATCAGTAAATCTATTCTTTGCTAATTTCCACCCAGTAGCAGGGAAATTAACTTGACTTTGAATTCTTTTCAATGGTCTACATATTGTATAAATCTGAGTCATATACCACTCAAATCTGCTACAATTAAAACATGCTGTCATACCTAGAGGTATATCACCAGCACCGCCTTTGCCTTTCGTCGTTTGAGATGTTAATATCCCTAAAGAATCATGAATCTGTGCGAGTCTCATAAATCTTTCAACAATAGAATCATTATCTATATGCGGAGCTTTCTTTTGTATAATATGCAAATGATCTACAGCGAATGACCACATCTTATCACTTCTAACAGATCTAATTCTGTCAAGAAAGTCGTTTATGCCATCAATAGAAAGATCACGAGGATCTTTCCCATTATTAGCAGTGATTATGATTAATCGCTTAGACAGGTCTTCGTCATCTTCAATTACTTTATGCCACTTATTAGATAATTCTTGATCCGTCATTTCTAGAGCGAACATTACGCAATAGCCTGACTTTTTATTTTGTAGAATCCTCTTAAAGTTATGTAATATCCAGCTAGTCTTACCGTTACCAGAGTGTCCGATAAGACCGATGCAATGACCTGTTCTCCAACCATTTACGTTTGAGTCAAATATCTCACAACCCTCAACTAGTTCACCTAGCTGGGATTGGGGATTACTCTTTATTTCGCCTGCAGTGAAACCAATGTCTAGTTGATTTTCCTTAGCGTTCAATTTACGTAAATTCTCGAAGTTGCTCATATCTTATACCAATTCGCCTTTACCAGATAAGTTAAACTTTACGAAGTCTGGAGTTCTTTGAATCTTTTCAACTTTAGCAGTGTAAGTTTCTTCATCGTAGTAACCTTTCTCTAGATACAACTTAGCAAGTTCTAGTCTATCTTCTTTACTAGTAACGTTAATCCAATCTCCCTTAGAAAATTTAATCTTTTTACCTTCTCTAAAAGCAATGATTTGATCACATGCAACTTTCCCTGCTAGTGTTCCATCTTTCTTTTCTAATACATTAAAGATTCTAACGCTTTTATATTTAGCTTTTCCCATTTCGTCTTCTCCTAGTTTTTCATTGAATTCGATTGCAGCGACATTAAATTTATCATCACCTTGATCGACTTTAGATAAATCGTTAATATTTAAAGCTCCTGATGGTGCGATTTCGATCTCTTCGTTTCCAGAGATTGCTACGAATCCCTCTAAGTTACTTTGTCTATAATATTTATTATCAGACTTAGATGTTAAAATTTGTCCAAAGTATGCAGTTTGCTTTTGTGACATTGTAATCTCCTTATGACCAACTACTATTAGTTTTAGTTGATACAGTTTTAGTTTCTGGTTTCTTAGTTTCTTTCTTATCAAATCCTTTAGAACTAGCGTCGTTATCTTCACTAGCCATTCCGATGATTGCTTGGTAAGCATATCGCCTAAGGTATGATAAGCTTGCTCCAGCACCCTGGGCAGCATTGCATCCTTTCATAACGATTGTCGGTAATGTAGCGATAGACGAGATTCTACCTGTTGATTTGTGTAAAAGAATAGTTTCAATCTTTACGAATGAAGCATCTTCACTCTGAATCAATTGAGTAATAGAGAATCCGTGCTTATGCAATACAGGTCTAGCAGTGTCTATAACTGTACCTAAGTCACTGTACTTGTATCCATACCCAGCCTTATCCTTCTTAGCAGAAGGTAGCTCAAACTGGAATTCAGCAAGTGCTGCAGCGAATTCTGGCGTGAAATGTCTCTCACCATTGTTAGCAATTGAAATAAACTCAGATAAGTCCACTTCTTTTAATTCTTCACTCATTTAATCTCCTTTTTTGTTTCAAGTTTTTCTAAGTTTTCGATTTGTTGAACACTTTTTCCCATCTCACATATTTCAAAATACATACATGGTTTACCGAAGTGGTTTCTACAGGTTCTTTTAATCTCAGTCTTAGGAAATTCCTGACTCTGTATTTTCCCTAACGTTTCGTCAAAGAGATTTAGCACGCCGTTTGTTACTTCAGGATTAGCTTCATGTTTGAGTACCTGTATAGGTCTCATTATGCCTTTGGCACTGTAATCCTTTCTCATAACTATATAAGCGATGCTGTCAATCTTTTCAGCAAACGAGTAGAGATGTAATTGTTGACTTCCAACTATCTTACTTTTAGCATAGCTAGATGAACTTGTCTTATTATCTATGATGGTTATCACTCCATCTAATTCAGCAATAACATCTTGGTATCCTATGATGCTATCGCCATTTTCGTTCTTAAGATTTATCATCTTTTGAACCTCAATAACCTTACCCATTCTAGGCAGTATTTGCTCGATATAAGCGTTAATAAATTCATGTCCCTTATACCATAGACTATGCCAACAAACTTGATGATGTAACTCATTTTGCTCGTATTCCGCGTTGATAAACTCCAATACCTCTTCTGGTACAGCAATTGGATCTTCATCTCGTCTAAGAAAGTCAACATTGTAGTCATACTTCCATTCTAACATCATTTCTTCATAAATGTCAATTGATTTTTTATAATCTCTAGAAACTACTAATTCATTAAGTGCTTCATCTATTGCAATACCAAATAGTAAAGGGGAGGATTTCTTAGTAGATCTAATTCTATCAATGTAATGGTATTTATACATCCTAGGACATGTATTATATTTGTCCACCGCACTGTTTGATAATCTTGCCATTAAATCCTCCAGACATCACTATAGCACAAGTTTTGTCAGAAGTCAAGCACTTATTTAGATTTTTTTATACTTTTTCTTATTTTGTTTTCAGTCTTAGTCTTTTCTGCATGGCATGGTTTACATAATACTTGAAGATTATGAAGATTGCAATATACTCTAGATATGTAACCTTCGATTGTGAGGTCGTTAGTGCTCGTATAAAGCGATGTAACTGGATCTCTATGGTCGACATGGACATCCTTATCTTTATGCAGCTTAGAGCACATTTTGCACCTATAAAAGACTTCAGGTCTCTTTGCTGGTGTTCCATCTTTCTTTAACTTAGGTTTCTCTACTCTTGCTAACTTTTTTACCTGTTTATACAATCTACTTCGTTTAAAAGAATCTCTTATTGCTCTAATTAGGTACGACTTTAATACTGGATCTAAGTTTTTTAATTGCATAATAAATCATATTTTATATTTTTATGTTGACAAATCCAATATTTCGTGTATAATGGAATACAATCCCGTGTATATAATACATAAACGTATTAACTTACGCTATTAGCAGTGCGCTGTTAAAGCGTAGTGCTAATATACATACGTATATAATACATAATGTATATATACACCGAATACTTTCAACAACTGCTAGTGGCGTAAGTTAATACAAATGCTAATCTCTACCAGCAGACATAATGTATATATAATCGCATTATAAATGTATTACATAATGGTTGACAAATGTGATATTTTGTGGTATACTTATTGCATGAGTATATTTAGTTTTATTGGAAAGATATTTAAACCTGTAGCTGATCTAGTCGACAATCTACACACATCTGAAGAAGAGAAATTAGAAATCAAATCCAAAATGATGGAGATGCAGTTCGAGTTTCAATCTAAGATATTAGATTACGAAACTAAACTAATGGAGTCAAAAGCTACTATTGTCGAGTCAGAAGCAAAGTCCGAACATTTTCTCACTGCCGCATGGAGACCCATCACGATGTTACTTTTTACAGGTATTATTGTGTTACGATGGTTCGGCTTAACCGACGCTAGTATCTCTCAAGAACTTGAATTGAAATTATTCAGTATAGTCCAATTAGGTCTTGGCGGTTATATTGTTGGTAGATCTGGCGAGAAGATCGCTAAAGAATGGAGAGATAAGTAATGGCTAAGAAGAGAAGATTAAGAATTCCTAATAAGCTAAAAGAGTATGCGGACATTGATTATCTTCACAAGTTAAATCCTGAAGATAGAGAATTCATGTTAAACTTCATCGACGCTGAACTTTGTAATAATCATAGAAAGTATCCAATGTATACTGAGCATCCTGAATACGATAGAATTAAGAAAGAGATATACTCTAGAATAAATGCAGCAAATACCCGATGTGATTACTCTAGAGCTAAAGGAAGAAACTGTTTAACTAACTTTAGTGAAATGGAAACAACTAGAGAAAAGATGGGTATACTAGAGAGAGTTATGTACGAAGCTGACAAGAATAAGAATACTGAAGATATTAGTATTACTTCGGGTGCTAAATCTCTAGAGGATATGCTAAAAGAATTGATCGAAGGTACTATATTAGAGCTTAGCAGCTGCTACGATAAAGAAACAGTTCTCGTTAGGTTTTATACTAAAATGAGAAAGATAATCAAGCGTGAAAGAAAGATTAAGTTAAACGATAAACGAATAGAACGAGAGACATCTCAATCTAAGTAGGGCTTCCTGTTACATAAACATGCAGCCTACTATTCCAGCTGGGTAGAGAGATAATGTCGAAAACCACATAATCTCCAGCGTTGACGACTTCTCCCCCAGTTGTTATAGTGAAAGCTCCAGTCTCGTGAGGATTAGCATTATTTATAGTCACAGAAGGTCTAGTTGCAAAGATGCTAACCAGGTTCGATATATCACTTCCAGTTTTAATATCTATCTCGTAAGTCTCTCCAACATTTGGTGATCCCCCAGAATTCAATAAAATAGTAGATTGGACATTAGTTATATCGAAAGAATTTGTAGCCTTATATATTAATTTATTAGATAATGAATTAGGGTTGATCTTCATGAAAAAATTCAATGCAATGTTTCTAGGTCTATTTTCGTCTGAAGGAAATGTGTAAGTTGGGGCATTTGCTCCATTTATTGCCGAATTAGTTAATACTCCAGTAATCTGGTTATTAATGTTCATATTAAATGTTGTTCCGAATTGCAGTCCCATTAACGGTCCTAAAGGTGAAGGTGACGTTGATCCTACCGATTCAGTTTGTTCTTGACCTAAAGGATTAGTAGTTGATGCTCCTCTAATGAACTCATCTCTCAAATCTGGGGTATTATTGTTTCCAGTTATAACAGACCATGTACTACCTGACACATTTTGACCGTCACATAGAACCCAAGAAGTTCCATTAGCTTCTTGAAATTGAGACTCAGTCATTTCAGATGAAACTATATTACCTACCCCAACATTTAAGTCTTGTAAGTTAGAATTAAAAATGTCAATTATTCCTGAAGAAACTTGAACAGCATTTAACCTACCTTCATGATCATCGAAATTATCTTTGATTTTTTGGAATAATGATTTCTTTGTTGGTTTACCAACCTCTATTTCTGTGTCGTTAATTGTATTGAAAGCCATAATGTACCTCTTACTTATCCTATTAAATTGTTGTTTTCTTCATTAGATTGTTGATCTATTAATCCGCATTCATCTGTTATATATCCAGTAACTTGTATTTGATCTTCTGTATCAGTAAAAAAATCTATAGTATCATCAGCTGCTATATTTGAAGTTCTATTGAAAAGGTTTCCTAAATCTGAAACTTCTATTTCAACTTTCTCTCCGTCTCTCTTAATCGAAGTTACTACTCCTGAGAACTTTGTTGCATTTTGGTTATTCTTATACATTCTTCTAAAGTTCAATATAACATGCTCTCCAGATTCTATATCAGCTAATGTTAATGAAGCATTAATCTTAACTATATTTTCTCTTTGAGAACGATTATATGCAAGTCTTTGAGTTATCTCTTCAGCTGTTGTTGTGTCAGATACATATAAAGTGAAGTTTTCGTTCTTCTCTGATATTTCGAAATCGCTAGTAAATTCGTTTACATACGTATATTCGTTTTGTGAAGATTCATTAACTAGGTAATCGTGCTCTATCGAATCGTAGAATGATGTGATCGACGATGCTAGGTTACCGCTCCTACCTTGTATAGACCATGATATTACGTCGTGATCTTCAATCACTCTTGCGTCTGGGTTAACTGCAGCATCTACAGACTTATAAGCTAAGTTTAAATCATTATCTAATCTCAGTGCTGATGAAATAGTTTTATTGATTAAGTTTATCGGATCTTTAACTTCTGGTATAGTCTTAGTTGTTGCTAACTCTGGTATCGCTAAACTCATTTTAGAGTAATTAATCTGAGCTTCATCTAGAAATGTTTGTTCGTTTATTATTCCAGATAGTACGTCAATTTGTTTTAATAAGTCTAGAGCTATTTCTGCTCCAGTTTCAACTACTTGATTATTCTTGATATTATCTAAAGGCTTACCATAACAATCAATTGCTACCTTAGTATTGTCGGAAATGTAATTAGGTTTCTTTGCATATGCTGGACCTAAGTATGAACTAGTAGGTGCAGTTCTTAAGAATATTTCATTCTCTGTTACCCTCGCTATCTCTATGTGGTCAGCATCTGCCGAACCGACAGGCTTAATCCAATCCCTAGGCTTCAATTGGGAACTTAAATCGACACTAGTTGTTGCCGTTGTGCTTCCTATTGTGAAATTTACTGTACCTCTTTGTAACTCATTTTCTGCAGTTTCGAATTCGGCTAAATCGCTTATTGTGAATGTTAGAAAATCTGAAGTATTGTTTATGTTAGTTATTTGATTAAAATCTATCAAATCGTCATCGATTGCTAATCTAATTATCGGACTTCTAATTATGTTTTGCCCTACAACAGCACTGCTCAGTGTTGCTAATTTCAATATTAAACTATCCCCCGATATACTAGATATTTCGTTAGCAAGACTACCAATAACGACACTATCTCCAGGTTCATAACCTACTGTAGATGATACCAGTACAGTTCTAGCGTTCAAAAGATTTAATATCTCTTCACTTCTTTCTGAACCGTGATGAGAATATGCATAGAATTTGCGATTTAAATGTCTATTCGGTATCTTAGGTTTAACTCTAAACTCCAGACCTGATGCGACAATCCTGAATCCTGGATCACTAGACACATTTAAACTAATATTACTATTGACTCTCTCGACTGTATACTCGAATCCGTCAACAACTATTATGTCTCCAGCTGATATATCTTTATGAAAGAACGTTCCTGAACCTGTCGCCGAACCTCCACTAACTGTCAATGTTCCTTGACCTACAAATCCTTCTTCTTCCGCTTGGCTTATTGAAGTAACCCTATATCCTTGTATTCTTCCGTAGCACTGTCTTTTCAAAGTTCCCAAGTCTCTCTTGGATACATTATCGTCTTCAGTGAATGATTCTAAAGGAACACGCGAATCTAGCTTCAAAACGGGATCTTTAACGTTGAAAGAGATTTTATCTAGGTCGTATGTACCATCATTAATGAAGCCTCTATAGACGATTTTAGCCTGGTCTATGGGTAAATCTCTATGATAAGAGTAAATCTCTACTAATTTAGACTCCCAAATCAATCTATTGTAGATCTCATCAAAATATCCATCATTATTTTCTAGAGTTAGTGTACCTGAACCAGTCAATGACACTTTCTCTGGGTTAAAAGTCGATTTAAATCCAGGGCTTCTTAAAATTCTGGGTAGGTATTCTACGATTGTAGACTCTTGCTCGATTTGGTAGGATGCAACCAAAGGTGAATTTGAAAAGAATAGTTTATAAAAAACTAAAGGTGATTCCAGACATGGATCTGAAGCCTCTGAATATAAATATAATAGTCCAGTATCGATATCGTACGAATATGCTCCCTCATATAGTTGACCAATGCCATCTACTCTAGTTAACTCTACGCTACCTTTCTTGACTCTATCTAGAACGAAGTCTAGCTTCTTTCTCCAGGTAGTTCCACCTGTATTTTCCCAACCAATTACCTTTTCAGCTGGATAGATATATCCTAGTGTAAGCTTCTCACTTGATACTGAATTCTTGTAATCGGTGTAATTATTATATTGCGCCATGCTATAACTTCTCTATAGTTACATAAGAGTCTATTAGTATTTGAGATATACTATCTCCAGTTTCGAAATGTGTGATAGATACTCTGTCTAGAGCTGTGACGTCTAGTATAACCTCTAAAGTGTTAGTTATGATGCTATAAGAATCTGTGGTAGTTCTATTTTCTAAAACTCCGCCTTCGTGATTAGCAATTAACTGTCCAAATTGCGCCTCATGCCTAACAGCTAAAGACCTTCTTTCGTTAGTAGCTGGCGTTCCCGTTTCATTTTTCCCACTTACTAGTTGGACTTTAACTCGATATATTCCAGTTGTTGGAAAATTGATATAATCTGGATCAGTATTCTGAACTATACCACCATAAGTTACATGAACTAAATTAAAAGGTATTCTATCATTAGCAGTGGGTTTAGTGTATTGAGGATTAACTTCTGCAAAGTATATTGTAGGAGTAGATGGTGCGCCAACTGGCAAATCTTCGTAAGTGAATCCATCATTACCATCAGTAACTAGTATCTTATCTGTTGGTTGACTATCGTTAATTAGCTTAGCAGCGTCTAGCTCTGTTATATCACCAGCGATATCATCAGTTCTAAATAGACCAGTCATATATATAGTAGAACCGAAGTTATGATTAGAACCTTTATTGTGATATACTTCAAATCCTAATATCTCACCTTTAAGAATTTTAAAACTAACGTTAAGTGTTTCTCTATTTATTAAAGATCCAGCTCCGTATTCACTAAGATAATCTCGTTTAGCACTTCCGTTTTCAAACTTTAGTCTAGCTCTTAGTGTGTAACCTCCAGTAAAAGTCGTACTAAAAGTTCCTTGATAATGCATAGTTATTGTCATGTCTTCTTTAGCTTGAAGTTGACTAGTGTTTATTATATCGAAATACTGAGCACCGTCCCCATTTTTAGCAGGGAATGCTGATAACTCTGTCCAAGTTCCACTAGCGATGCTAGTCTCAAAATGAGTTACTTCTATTGCAACACTTTTTACTTTATTCTTAAAATTAGAAATTGAATTATTATAACCCATTATTAAAACTCCGTTACTTCATTTATGTTCATTGGTATTTCGTATATTGTTGCGTGTGTCTCAGTAACTAATCCGTTACCTCTAATTGTGTCTCCAGTCTGGATGAAAAGAGCTTCGACTGTCATGTCGGTAGCAGTTGCTACAAAAGGTCCTACAACATAACTAAATTGTCCTTCGTGGGTATCGATAGATCCAGTAGGTATTGCTACGTTGATTCTAGATTGTCCAACTAAAGTAGTTCCATTCCTTAATCTAGCTGAAACTGCCCCATCTACTCCTGCATGAGAGAATAGAAAGTTATAAATAACTTGATATGTATTTCCTACAACTAAGTTATTGAATCTCAAGTCTGTAATATCTAAAGTATCTGCAGTAACGTCAGCATTTAAAAATTTAGTCTGCTTCTTCATCGTACCACTAGTAACTAAACTAGGTAACATTGTTGTTCTATTTTGACCAACCTTAGCGATAACTCCTCTAACATATAAGTCTACTGTTACATATGAAGTTAGTGTCACATCGGAGACTTGAATTGCGCTAAATCGGATTGTTTCTCCTTGCAAACAACTAAATGTCGCATTACCTGAACCCCAAGCAAATCCTGTATCTTGAAATCTTCTATCTACGACTCGTCTATCTTTTAAGTTATTATCAACATCATAAAGTCTGATGTACATTTGTAAATATTCGCCTTCAGTCCAAGCTGTTGAGCTATTTAGTAGTAGTCCGAAATCACAAGTATATAGTCCGTCTTCAGGTACTAAATATCCATCTGCCCAACCGTTAGCTGCTCCAGTGAATCCTCCTACAGCAGTTTCTGTATCAGGAAATGTTATAGCTACTTCAACATTATGAGTTAGAGTTATGGAATTGCTAGTATTTGTTCCATGAAAATATGGTGAAGCATTCAAAGTCCCATTCTCGGAAGTAATAAGAACTTGAGGATATGTATTTAGTATTTGAAGGTTATCTGTATCTAATACGAAGAATGCTGGGCATATATATTCTCCAGCTAATTCTGGTTTAATATCAGTTAAAGTTCCGTCATTCTTTAAGAAGTATGTTTTTCCTATGTCGAATCCGTGAGCAACAGAAGAACCTATTGTGTCTCCCATAACTACGAAATTATCAGTATCAACAACTTGAATTATTGTGTGAGTTGGTAATGTTTCAGCTAAAGTATTTGTAGCTTTTAGCCAAGTTCCATCTTCTTGTAAGCTAACTTGTTCGTGTAATGTGAATGTGTGAGCAGCTTGATTGATAGTTAATTTACTTTCGCCACCATCATTCAACTCTGCTAAGTCTCCGTCGATTATTTGATATAATTTTTTTTCATCACTAGCGAAAACTAATTGACCATTTGTTGCAGTATCTGCATAGATATCTAAAGAAGCTTTTACTCCCTGCTTAACATCTAATCTAGTTGGAGTAGCTATTTCTTTATTAGCAACTAACTGAAAGTTTGCTGAATCTATTATTTCCGAATTCGCTGCTACAGTACCTATTCTAAACTTCGATCCTGATATGTTACTGTAAAATATCCCTGCATCAGTTTCGTCACTCATTTCTACTGTTATACCAGCTTTATTAACTAGTGCTGAAGCTTCTGTTCCACCTTTATTCAAAGTGATATTAGCATCGGCTGTCTCTAGCTCCGTAGAATTAACTGTAGTTGTAGTTCCATTAATCGTTAAATCACCTTGAACTATGAAATCTCCAGTAACTTGCTCTAAGTTTAAAGTTCCTATTGAAACCCAACTTCCTGATACTTTCTCAAATACTTCTCCAGTATCTAAGTCTATATACTTATCTTCATCTAACCCATCAGCAACATTGGGAGAACCATTATCGACTAGAAAACTACTTCCAGAAATAGCAGTAATTGCTGGCGTTGTTTCACTTTCGAATCCATCAAAGAACTCAACTCTTCTTAAACTCATTTTTACCTCGTTTGATATATCATATTATTTCAAAGATTTCTATTGAATATGGAGCGTTAGCATCTTGTATGCCATCATCGCCATATCTATTAACTATCTCATTATTATGTCTTTTAATTACTCCGAAGTTAGTACTTTCAGAGAATGTGTAACCAGTTGGTCTCAATCTTAACTCTATTTCTTGATAACCTATCACATTATCTACGTGAACAAATACAGGAGTATCCAACTCAAAATAAACGTACCCATGAGCATAAGTTCCAGGTATCTCGCTATTAATCTCTTCAAACGTAACATCTTGAGTAGTATTGAGAATCGAGTCCACATAAATATCCAATGTTAAAGTTCCTGTAGGGAATCCTGACTTATAGAATTCGTACTTAATTCCTCTTATCATAATCGTTTCTAGCATTCTATGTTTGCTGATTATCTCAGAAGTTATAGTGTCGAAACAGTCTACAATAAAAGTGCTCATACTACTTGCCTAAATCCTATTGTAGTATTGAATAATGAAGGACCTACGGTACTCCATTCTATTGAATCATCTATATAACAATACATTGAGAAGATATATTCACCCTCATCTGCTAAACTTCCTAAAGGATCTACTATAACCCATAAAGGTCTAAAGTTTCCATGATATAACCATATATCATTAATTATATCGAACTCTTCTTTATTACAGAATTCTATGTCTCCAGACATAAACTTAATTCTATTTCTTTGATCAATAAACGATTGACCATATCTATTATTAGCAACACTGCTATTGTCTGTAAGATTATAATTAAAGCTTGACTGAGATATTCCATTCTGCTCTAATTGTAACTTCTTACCTAAGAATATATTAGATACTTCAATCTCTGTTGCTCCAACAAATAGTATCTTCCAGAATCTGAAGTATGTAGAATCGTCGAATAATTTAAACCCAAAGTTATGTTCTTTATTTAGGTTTAATAATATTGGAGTAGATGAAGAGAAATCAGTAGAACCTGAACCAAATAATACAACATTATTGAATCCCATTCCAGTTATATTATTACCAGTTATCGCGAAAGAATCAACTTCTCTAGTCTGTTTTAAATCGATAAAAACTTCCACTGTCGAACTTTCTGATCTAAACATCTTAGTCGTAAATGGATGAACTATATTCTCAACAGGAAACTGCTCAGTAACTACTCCATTTTGAGCTTGTATCGTTACGGTTGGATCTTCCACATAATTCTCTGATAAAAAAGTTAATTTACACATTATCTACTCTCTCCTATTACGATGCCATCTCTAACACCTCTAGAAACTGATCTAGCAATCTCTGTATCATCAGCTCTTAATACTATTTCCATATTTGATATTCTATCACCTAAGTTATTTATTGCTTCAGCTACGTAAGAATTACCTCCCGATTCAGCACCGTTTGCTATATTCATGAAGTTCTTTTGTTGTTGAGTATTTAAAATGGCTTCTCCAGAGTTGACATTAGCAACTAGATTATCTCCAGCGAAATTACCCCCACCAATTATACCCCCAGTAGCAAAGTTACCAACATTAGTACTTCTAATCTTAGATATTGTTGCCACAGTCTTAGCAGTTGCTATTGCTCCAGCAGCTAGTCCAGCAGGGAAGAATGGAGCTGTTGCAAACCCGTTTACTACCGCTTGATAACCACTAATTAGAGCTTGAGCTAATGCTAATCTCTTCTTTTTCTTAGCATCTTGACCTGCTAAAACTTGAGCAGCACTAAAGAATTCGTCAGTAGCACTCAAAACAGAGTTAAATCCGTCTAAACTTAACTTTTCCTTAGCCTTTTCTATCTGCTGCTTGCCTTTATATAGTATTTTTTCCTTAGCTAGTTGATTTTTTAAGTTAATTTCCTTAAATTTCAGTATTCTAGTGTCATTATCTTGTATTAACTTAGCTTTTTGTATCTCAGAAGCTTTTATTATGTCTAATTTCTGCAATTCTAAGTCTCTTAGTCTAGTTAACTGAGCTTCGTTTCTAAGCCCCTCACTCTCGATCTCAGACGCTTGCTTCTCTAAGTTGAATAAAGCCCTAGCTTCTGATATTTCAGCGTCTAACGCGTTCTTAGCCTCGTTAAATTCAGTCTTACGTTTTAATTCGTCTTCCTGACTCTTCCTTTCTGCCTTAACTCTATCTTCTTCTGTCTTTAAATTCAAAGTTAATAAGTCTTGAGCGAACTTACTCTCTAATTCTAGCCTCTTAATCTTGCCGTCATTATTGATTTTTAGTTCATTCTCTTGTTTTTTATTCTCAGTTTGACTTAATTTCTCGTTTAGAGATAAAGCGTTCGCTATTTCTAGATCTGCTTTTTG
>JALZVD010000251.1 GCA_023300205.1 Akkermansiaceae bacterium
CTCCGTCCAAGCCGGACAAATCTTCATCCCCATGCACTACGCTAAGGCAAACCGCCTCACACACCCCTCATTCGACCCCTACTCACGTCAGCCCAACTACAAATACTGCGCCGTAAATATAAGCGCGTAATGAGAACCTAAACAATCACACCCTCGTTCTGCATTCTGATCTCATCAATAGCATCCTTATCCAGAAATCCTAGAGTCTCACCATCAGAAAACACCCGGCTCGGCCCTTTAATATGTGAACGTTGCTCTAAGAATGCCAACAAATGCTCACGACACTCAAAAAACTTAGGATCATCAAACACCTCAGCACGGTTTCTAGGACGTGGAAAATCAATCTCCAATATCTCTCCAACCCCTGCCTTTGGACCATTAGACATCATCACACAGCGATCTGCCATAAACACAGCCTCATCCACATCATGAGTAACGATCATCGCAGTAAGCTTCTCTCTCGCTAAAACATCAATAATCACATCCTGCAGTTCCATCCTTGTAAGTGAATCCAATCGTCCAAACGGCTCATCTAATAATAGAACCTTCGGCTGTAAGGCAATTGCACGTGCAATACCCACCCTCTGCTGCATTCCTCCAGACAACTCTCTAGGATACTTCTTCATCGAATCCCCCAACCCCACTACAGAAAGTGAATGCTCCACAATCTGCTTCCGTGTCGCCTTATTAACATGCGGATAAACATTCTTCACCCCAAGCATCACATTACCAAACGCCGTCATCCATGGCATCAAACAAGGAGCCTGAAACACCACAGCTCTATCAGGACCAGGTCCATCAATCTCCTTATCCCCTAAAATAATACCTCCACCAGAGATGTCATTCAGGCCAGCCAACATCGTCAAAACCGTAGACTTACCACAACCAGAGTGACCAATGAGCGAGATAAATTCCCCCTCTCTAACCATCAAATTAAAATCCTCCACTACACGGAAATCATCCCCATAAGGGTTTGGGTATTCCTTAACAAGATGAGAAATCTCTACGAATCGTGAATTTTCTTTTTGGGACATAATAAAAATAATAAAGGTTCAGGCCTACTTAGAGCCAACAGAAGGGGAAATAACTTTCTTATTAAGATGCTTAAACTTCAATGTAGCAGACGGAAGTTTAAAGTCCTTCGGCTGAACATCCGGCATAGGAATAAACTCATCTTTATTCTCCGCCTTACTCTCTCTATTAAGAGCAAACAAAAAAGCCGTAATCTCAGACTTAAGACGCATAAACTCAGGATGATCATTTAAGGTATGACGATCTCTCGGCCTATCCATATTCACTGTGAACTCTTTCGCCAAAGTAGCACGAGGTCCCATTGTCAAAGTGATAATTCTATCTGCCATCAATACAGCCTCATCCACATCATTAGTGATCATCACCACAGTGCGCTTATCCTCCTCCCAGATTCTCAAAATCTCATCCTGTAGATCAGAGCGAGTAAGTGCATCCAGTGCTGATAAAGGCTCATCCAGAAGCAGCACTTCAGGCTTCAATGATAACGTCCTCGCCAGTGAAGCACGTTGCCTCATTCCACCAGAAAGCTCGTGTGGCTTTCTATCCCTCGCAGGAGTAAGTTTCACCATATCAATATAATTCATCACATGACCCTCAACCTCTGCCTTCTTCATCTTCGGGAAAACAGAACGCACAGCCAACTCTATATTCTCAAACACGGACAACCATGGAAGCAACGAATAATTCTGAAACATAATCCCACGATCAGGACCAGGTGCCCCCTTAACCTCTCCATTGAGGCGAACCTCTCCCTTATCTGGAAGCTGTAATCCAGCCAGTAAGTTCATCAACGTCGACTTACCAGATCCAGAGAACCCGATGATCGCCACAAACTCATTCTCCTTAACCTTAAGATTAATATTCTCAAGCACCTCAGTGCGTGAAGTCGGAGGACCGAAGCCTAAATTTACGTTATCAATTTCTAAGAAAGACATGGAATAAAGTGATTTTTGTTAGATTAAGAGATTAAGCAGTTGCTGACCCGTCATCAAATGACACCAGTCTCTGTAGAACAATCATGAAGCGATCTAATATAAAACCAATGATCCCAACCACGAAGCATGCTAAGATAATATTCGCAAATGATTGAGAAGAACCATTCTGGTATTCATCCCATACAAACTTACCAAGCCCATCAGATGAAGACAGCGCCTCAGCGGCAATAAGCACCATCCAGCCCACTCCTAGTGAGATCCGCAGACCTGCAAACACTAGCGGTAATGATGACGGTATAATAATCTTAAATAATCGTGACCAGAAACCTAAACGTAACACCTTAGCTACATTAAGATGATCTTTATCAATAGCAGAAACACCAAGCGCTGTATTTACTAACGCAGGCCAGAGCGCACACACTGCCACCGTGCAAGCTGAGAAAACCATCGCGGGATTAGTCTGCAAAAACGCTAAGGGATTATTCGGGCTATTCATAAACATGAATAACGGATGTGTATCAGGATCTGGGAAAAACGCACCCACGATAATTTGGAAAATCAACAGCCACACAACCGGAGACACGGGTCGAAAAATTGATATAATCGGCGTCAAACAAGCCATCACCACACGGTTCAGCCCACACATAATTCCCACTGGTATCGCAATAACAGCAGCAATGATGAAGCCAACAAACACTGTCGCTATAGAACGCCAAGTCTGCCAAAAAATAGTCGCCGCACGTGGATACTTCTGGTCAGCAGCAGAAATAGCCTTCTCAGTATTCGAGACCACCCCCTTTGCCTGCTTCGCAGCATCTTCAGAAGTCGTTGCCGCTGTTAATCCAGCCGCAGCTGCTGCTGCCTTTTCTTCTAACATCTGCACCTTAATCTCTCTATTTCCAGTTGTCAGATAATCAATACGCTTTTTATAATGCTGCACTTCATCAGCCATCTTGTTAGCTGCCAACTGTGCATCTTTCAACCGCTCAGGCGGGTTATCACGAATAAAATTAAGTTCATCGTTCACCACCTTCAAATCAACCTTCTCTGTATCCGCAATCACATGATGCTCCTCAATAAGTGCCACTAAAGAATCTGAACCACGCTGCCCTTCTATCAACTGCTCAGAATAAGTAGCAAGCTGTGCCTTACGCTGCGCTTTAGCCTCTTTGATAGCAGCCTTCAGAGAATCAAGACGCACCTGCACAGGCCTAATCTTAGCATCCATTTGCTCCTTCACCTCAATAGCGACATCATCAGACTTAACCTGAAGAGAAGCCGCCGCTTCCTTTAACTTAGCTAACTCACCAGTTACATAAATGAGTGCTTCTTCCCGGTCGACTCCGGTCATCTCAAAAGCCTCCTCTTTCTCATTCTCCCGCTGATCAAAACGCCAGCTATCCTGAAATGCTTCCCAAACCTTTGCTGGTGTTGGCACCTCTCCTGATTTTGTCTTATGATTCGGTCCTGCCCAGTTCCAAATTAAAACACAGAAGAGAATAAAGATGATTGGTAAAACCATATAGAGAATAATATCGCGAACCTGCTTTTGAGGCTCCTCTTTATACGCCAACCTTACTACTGGATCCAACACCTTGAAGCCTGAGATATCAATAAGTTTAAGTAGGGGATATTTAATTTTAGAAAGCAGTTTCATAATGAATTTAATAAGTAAATTCTGTTGAGCAATACCTAGACCAACCAATAAGACTTTCATTCATCATATGAATGAGTTTGATTAATAGAGATAACAAAGGCCACACCCGTTAAAGTGTGACCTAAGAGAACAACATGCCTACCAGACTCTATCATTCAGGATCTTTATTTCCTATCTTATGACTATTAAGATATTTAATCGGCTCTTTACCATCATACATTACTCCATCGATGAAGTCCGCCGTAGGTATCTTATAGCCATCATAATCAAGTACCGGATAATCTTCTTCTGTTAGATCACCTTCCTCCACTAACATATCTGCCGCCTTACGATAAACTTCTGGAAGATAAACACTCTTAGCTGTCTCATGATACCATGATGCAGGCTTAGCCTCCGTGATCTGCCCCCAACGTCGCATCTGTGTAAGGAACCAGATCCCATCTGAATAATGAGGGTAAGAACAATGGTATTTGAAAAACACATTAAAATCTGGCAAAGGCCTCTTGTCTGTCTTCTGAAAGAAAAAGAATCCAGTCATAGAATTCTTAATCACATCAAAATCTGCTCCCACATAGTTCTTCTGAGAAAGGATACGGCAAGCCTCATCACGATTCACTAACTGACCCTTATCATCAGTTGCATCGAGCCACTTCCCCGCCTTAATAAGCGCCTTTGTAACAGCGATGAGCGTTTGAGGATTCTCATCCGACCACGCCTTTGTAACTCCAAACACCTTCTCCGGATTATTTTTCCAAATATCATAATTTGTCACCACCGGAACACCAATACCTTTCGCCACTGCTTGCTGATTCCAAGGCTCACCTACGCAATAAGCTACATTCTTACCTGACTCCAAAGTCGCAGGCATCTGTGGCGGCGGTGTCGTTGATAGCTCAATGTCTCCATCTGTGAATCCCTTCAGATCAGTAGAAGTATACATCCCAGGATGAATCCCAGACGCAGCTAACCAATAACGAAACTCATAGTTGTGAGTAGAGACTGGAAATACCATCCCCATAGGCAGTTTCTTCCCTTCTTCCTTTGCCTCCATCACTATCGGCTTAAGTGAATCTGCCGTGATAGGATGCGGTGGTGTATCAGACTGGAGCTTCTCATCATTCTCCTGCATTCCTTCCCAAATCGCATTAGAAACAGTGATCGCATTGCCATTAAGATCTAATGTATACGGCGTCACAATATGCGCCTTCGTACCGAATCCTATAGTCGCAGCAATAGGCTGTCCAGAAAGCATGTGAGCTCCATCCAGCTCACCCGTAATCACATTATCAAGAAGTTGTTTCCAGTTAGGCTGGGCAATAACCTCAACCTGAAGACCTTCAGCCTCAAAAAAGCCTTTTTCCTTTGCGATCACTATCGGAGCACAGTCAGTTAGCTTGATAAAACCAAATTTCAATGAACTCTTCTCCACATCTAGCTGTTCCGCTGAAACAAGAGATGCACTAAACATCCCGACTGCAGCTGAAAACATCCCAATTCTTTTTGTTGTTTTTCTCATAGTTTAAATAATTAAATAATTCAAAAACTACTGAGCATCTTGCAGACCAAAATAAATGAATCTGACTCATCCAAACAATGAAACCTCCCTTCAGTATAACCCTAGCAAGCGAAGTAACCTCCAGCCAACTACAGATACAGCGCCTTCACTCCATCAAAAAAACTCTAACTTACTACAGAATCAATCCCCAGCATATACCTTCGCCACTTCATCCGCGATAATCGCTATCCCAGCCTTCACCACCTCAGCAGGCATCGTGTAAGTCACCCGAATACACTCATCCGAATGCTTCCAGAGTTC
>JALZVD010000252.1 GCA_023300205.1 Akkermansiaceae bacterium
CAGTTTCAACTCTATCTACAAAATATAATGAGCAAATCTAGCTGTTCTCTCTGCCAATTTTGGCATTCATCCATCGGAAAAAAAATCATCGTCGCCGTCACAGGCATCGTTCTCGTCGGCTTCCTTCTAGGCCACCTATCAGGAAACCTCCTCATGTACTCAGGACCTGAAGCCTTTAATGAATACGCTGAGTTCCTCCACTCATTCCTCCACGGAGCCGCTGTCTGGATAGCTCGTATCGTCCTTCTCACCTGTCTCGTTCTTCACGTAACCGCTACCATTTGCCTCGTCAGACAAAACAAAGCATCGAAAGGAACAAACTACGAGAAAGTCGAAACCAACGTCGCATCAGCATCATCACGCATCATGATCTGGTCAGGCCTCACCATCCTAGCATTCATCATTTTCCACCTACTCCATTACACAGTAAGAGTAGATTCACAACTAGCAGAGATTGCGGACACCCCAGATGCCTTTGGTAACAATAACAATGCCTATCAAATGGTCATCGTTGGTTTTAAAACATGGTATGTAAGCCTTTTCTACATCATCGCCATCTCACTCCTATGCTCACACCTAAGTCACGGTGTTGCATCTATCTTCCAGACACTAGGCCTCAGAACAAGAGGCAACGCTGCTCTTATCAAAGCTTTTGCAAAAGGCTACACCGCCATCATCTGGATCGGCTTCGTCTCCATTCCAATCGCCGTCCTAGCCGGCTTCATTAAGTAAACATTTTACAACTCCAACCACCTCTAACAATGTCACTCAACTCAAACGTTCCTGAAGGCCCAATCGAACAAAAATGGACCAAGCACAAGATGGACTCTAAGCTCATCAGCCCTGCGAACAAACGTAAATTCACCGTCATCGTTGTTGGCTCTGGCCTAGCAGGTGGATCTGCTGCAGCCACACTCTCTGAGCAAGGCTACAACGTAAAATGCTTCTGCTACCAAGACTCCCCCAGAAGAGCACACTCAATCGCTGCTCAAGGTGGCATCAATGCGGCCAAGAACTACCAAAACGATGGTGACTCAGTGCGTCGTCTCTTCTATGACACAGTGAAAGGTGGTGACTTCCGCTCACGTGAATCAAACGTCCACAGACTCGCTGAAGTTTCTAATGACATCATTGACCAAGCTACTGCACAAGGTGTCCCCTTCGCTCGTGAATACGGTGGACTACTAGACAACCGCTCATTCGGTGGCGCTCAAGTCTCACGCACATTCTACGCTCGTGGCCAAACTGGCCAACAGCTGCTCATCGGGTGCTACCAAGCACTAGAAAAAGAAATCGCCAAAGGTGGTATAGAGATGCACACCCGTACAGAAATGATGGACCTCGTCACCGTTGACGGACACGCCAAAGGTATTGTAGTCCGTGACATGAAGACTGGTGAAATCTCCACCCACGCTGCAGACGCAGTCTGCCTCGCATCTGGTGGCTATGGAAACGTATTCTTCCTCTCTACAAATGCAATGGGATGTAACGTAATGGCATCATACAAGGCGCACAAAAAAGGAGCCTACTTCGCCAACCCATGCTACACTCAGATCCACCCTACCTGTATCCCAGTCAGCGGTGATTACCAGTCCAAGCTCACACTCATGTCAGAGTCTCTCAGAAACGACGGTAGAATCTGGGTTCCTAAATCAAAAGAAGACGCTAAAGCAATCCGTGAAGGACGCAAAAAAGCTGTCGAAATCGCTGAAGACGACAGAGACTACTACCTAGAGCGTAAATACCCATCATTCGGTAACCTCTGCCCACGTGACATCGCATCACGCGCCGCCAAGGAAGCATGTGATGACGAACGCGGCGTCTCTCCCACTGGACTCGGCGTATACCTAGATTTCAAAGACGCAATCGCCAGGTTAGGTGAAGACACAATCCGCGCAAAATACGGAAACCTATTCCAAATGTATGAGAAAATCTCAGGCGACAACCCATACAACTCCCCAATGCAGATCTTCCCTGCTGTCCACTACACCATGGGCGGACTCTGGGTCGACTACAACCTCATGTCAAACCTCCCAGGACTCCACGTCCTCGGTGAAGCAAACTTCTCAGACCACGGCGCTAACCGTCTAGGAGCATCCGCACTCATGCAAGGACTCGCAGATGGATACTTCGTACTCCCATCCACCATCGCCAACTACCTCGCCACTCAAAAGCCAGGATCGATCTCAACTGATCAAGCTGAATTTAAAGACGCTGAAAATGACGTGAAAGAACGTGTCAAAACGCTCATGAACATCAAAGGCTCCAAATCAGTAGACACATTCCACCGTGAACTAGGTCAGATCATGTGGGATCAATGCGGCATGGAGCGCACAAAAGAAGGCCTCGAGCACGCTCTCAAGCGTATCCCAGAAATCCGTAAAGACTTCTGGGAAAACGTCCGTATCCCCGGATCTGCTGACGGAATGAACACTGAGCTTGAAAAAGCATCACGCCTCGCAGATTTCCTAGAATTTGGAGAACTCATGTGTCATGATGCCCTTAACCGTGAAGAATCATGCGGTGGCCACTTCCGTAGTGAGCACCAGTTCACAGAAGAATCACCAGAAGTAATCGCAGGAACGACTCAAGCCGGAGAAGCTCAACGTCATGATGATGAATTCACCTACGTAGCCGCCTGGGAATACAACGGCGAGGGAATAGCACCTATCCTTCACAAAGAACAACTCGAATACGAAAGCATCAAGCTCTCAATAAGAAGTTACAAATAATCAACTACCTCTAGTGCCATGATACTCACTGGATTTGCTGACGAAGCCGCAACTGACCTCAGCACCCAGATCAAAGCCACCAAAGAACTCGGCTGGGAACACATCTCAGCTCGCAGTATCGACGGAACAAATATCCACGACCTCAGTGACCAAGCATTTGACCAAGCCGCTGGTCAACTCAATGACTCTGGAATAAAAATAGCTGAATTTGGTTCACTCATCGGTACTTGGGCTAAATCCATTGAGACAGACTTCCACATCACACTCGCTGAAGTAGAACGCGCCATCCCAAGAATGCAGCGCCTAGGAACCAACATTGTTCGGGTAATGTCATACGCCCAAGAACCCTGGGGCAATGACCAGCATGAACAAGAACGCTTCCGTAGACTACGTCAAATCACATCCAGATTCTCAGATGCAGGCATCATCACCGCACATGAAAACTGTATGAACTGGGGCGGCTTCTCCGCAGAACACACCCTCCGCCTCATCGAAGAAGTTCCTCACATGAAACTCATCTTTGACACAGGAAACCCCACCTTCCAAAAAGACCGCTCAAAAGCTGACTCCAGCTCAAATTCCCCATGGCAAGACAGCCTAAAATTCTTCCACGCAGTCAAAGAACACATCATCCACATCCACATCAAAGACTGCATCAACCCAGTAACCGATCACGTGGAACCCGTTTACACATACCCTGGTAAAGGCCAAAGCCACATAAAAGAAATCATTTCCGAGCTAAAGAAATCCAACTACAAAGGATTCATCGCCATAGAACCACACATAGCCACGGTCTTCCACGCCAAAGCTGACCAAATTGACTGGAAACAATGCTACGACAGCTACCTAAAATACGGCAAACAATTAGAAGCTATCATCGCATAGCTCAAATCCCCCCTTTCCTAAGAATCACATTGATCTTCTCCCCCTCATTTCCCACACTTCTCACGTGACACCTAAACCAACCATCGGCGACAAAATTGCATACTACGCACTTCGCACCCTCGAGAAACCCATCGGTATCATGCCCACATCCTGGATGTGGCGTATCGGCGCAGCCATTGGCAATATCGCTCACAAACTAGCAAAAAAGCGCAAACTCATCGTCCAGTTTAACCTAAAAAAAATCAATCCAGACTACTCAGCCGACCAGATAAACACACTCTCAAAAGAAGTATTCCGTAAATCATTCGGTAACCTCATAAGCTCCATCAACACAGGATGTATCGCATCTAACAAACTCACAACACTAGTCTCCTTCTCAGGTCAAGAAAACCTCAGAAACTTAGACCCAGAAAAAGGTGCCATACTACTCCTCTTTCATATGGGAAACTGGGAAGCACTCAGCCGCCTTACTCCATCCTTTGATACAGACAAACAAGTAGGCGCCATGTTCCGTCCACTCAACAACCCTCTCATCAACAATCACATCACCAAAAGCCGAGAAAAAGAAGGCTCCAAACTCTTCGCACGTAAACGCGGTCTCATCCAAGCCAGTAAATTCATCAGAGACGGTAACATCCTCGCCATACTCGCAGACCAACACTCAGGAAATGCTGGCATCCAACTCCCCCTCTTTGGACAAGAAACATCCATCACTCCCCTCCCCACAATGTTGGCGCAGAAATACGACTGTCCCATCATCCCTCTCACACTCAGCACCACAGCCCCAGGGAAATGGGCCGCAACATTCGCTCCTCCCATCACCATCCCCAAAGACCTGGATAAAACAGAAGCCACAAAACTCCTCGTCCCCATCCTAGAAAACGTCATGACAGAACACTGTTCAGACATCTTTTGGCTACATGATCGCTGGAAAATCAAACACAGCTTAAAATACTAAAGCCCTAGCCTCTCACACTGGTAATCTGTAAAATCAGGATGCTCCCTATACCACTCAACAGTCTCCTTTAGCCCCTCCTCAAACGTCCTGGACGCGACCCAGCCCAGCTCAGACTTCACCTTACTCGCATCAATCGCATATCGAGCATCATGCCCAGGTCGATCTCTCACATACTCAATCTGCTCATCCCCTAAACCTAACTCAGCTAAGATCAATCGCACCACCTCAAGATTCGTTCTCTCACCATCCCCCCCCACATTATACTTCTCCCCGCTGCGACCATCATTCCAGATCATCCACAACGCACGCACATGATCATCCACATGCAGCCAGTCTCTCACCTGCTGCCCATCACCATAAACCGGTAGCAACTCACCCGCCAATGCCTTCCGGATCATCAACGGAATCAACTTCTCAGGAAACTGATACGGCCCATAATTATTAGAACAATTAGAAATCAACACCGGTAACCCATACGTCCTCCCCCAAGCCATCACCAAATGATCCGCCGCCGCCTTAGACGCAGCATAAGGAGAAGAAGGATCATACACAGAATCTTCAGAAAACTTCCCCTCATCCCCCAAAGAACCATACACCTCATCCGTAGAAACATGCAGAAACTTAAACTCAGAAAACTTACCCCTAGCCTGCCAATACTCCAATGCCGCATCTAACAGCACCTGAGTCCCCACCACATTCGTCCTAACAAACTCCCCCGCAGAATCAATCGACCTATCCACATGACTCTCAGCCGCCAAATGAATCACACCATCCGGCTGGTACTTCTCAAAAACCTCCTTCATCAGATCCCCATCACACACATCCCCCTCAACAAAATCAAACCCACCCCCCAAATCAACAACTCCAGCAAGATCTGCCGCATAAGTCAACTTATCCACACAGATAATATCAGCCAAGCCCTCTACTATCAGATAGCGGCACAATGCTCCTCCAATAAATCCTGCTCCTCCTGTTATAACTAATCTCTTCATTTTATTTACACCTCAAGCTCACTCTCAATGATCTATTAAAAATTTATATACTATGAACACAAAATCAACAAAAGTAGATAGCTTTATCAATCAGGCCGTTTAAGCTAGGAAAATAAGATATTCTCGGTAATGAATGCCCATTTCAAACTATAGTTGTTTTTAGATAATGATAATTTCAGCTCTTTATCTGCCTTAAGCATAT
The DNA here is from genome assembly GCA_023300205.1 of Akkermansiaceae bacterium. Classification (GTDB taxonomy): domain Bacteria; phylum Verrucomicrobiota; class Verrucomicrobiia; order Verrucomicrobiales; family Akkermansiaceae; genus Rubritalea. The sequence goes on from JALZVD010000252.1 coordinate 5,770, forward strand.
TTAAAACAGTCCTTCTTAAGATCCCCATATTCTTTGTAGCTAGCTTAGTATATGATTGATTATTATACTCTCTAAAAGATGTATCCACAATCACTAACGACTATTTTCAATACCCCACTGGCTCCTTATCATTGTTTGAAAGTCTTCGAATGAATGACTAAAAAACACATAATAAACTAATTTACAACAACTTGAATAAATCATGCTAACTTAGTGAAAAAACCGAAATACAGGGGCTAGCCTCCCTCTAATAATAAGCTATAAACAGAAAGTGTTTCATCTAACATCTTACTAGAAGAAAAATCTGCTCTAGCTCGCTCGCATAATTCAAAATGATCACTCTGAACCTCCTCACTAATCTCTAGAAAATGAGATAGGTGAGAAATTAAAACCTCTCCCGTAAACGCCTCGGCATTTCTCGACACAAAATTATCATACTTCATTGACTCATAATTATCCATCGTTACCAAGCCTCCACAAAATAAGGAGTTAGCTGAAATAACTGGAGTATTAACCATCAAAGCCTCAATCGCTACTCGCCCGACTCCGAAAACAAGCCCAGCATCACGTATTATCTCAATAGGGTCACTCTGATACCCCATCAAAGTCACACTACCCTGTAATCGCTCATCATCTAATCCAGCTAATAAATCACTAAGATATCCAAAATGTGATCCGTCCCCTAATATTTGCAATTCCACCTGCTCAAATTCATTCAAAATCGTCGGCATAACCTCAGTGATAAGTTGTTCTAAAAATGAGCCGTGCTTCCTATCAATCCTGCTCACACAAACTAAGCGCATCTTTTCACCATTCCTATCACAACTCTTTATATCAGGAAGAGGTATCGAATTATAGATGACCTTTGTTTTACTCTTCAAACAAGCCCCTCCCTTTACTCCATTAATTCTATTAGGTGCCACAACGATAATCTGGTCCAACAACTTACGAATAAAACCAGATCGGATATCCTGCTTAAATTTTCCGTGAACTGTTCCCACCGATGGAACATTACTCCGATTAGCCACTATTGCTGCCAAACTAATAGCCATACGTTGATTCCCATGAACAATCATAATCTCATGTTCCTTCACTAGCCTACAAAGCTTAAATACATTCAATACAAACCTAAGTTCGCTGAAATTAAATTCATGATGGATAACCCCTGCATCCAAAAGCTCAACCTGTCTCCCATTCTTAGAAGCCACATGAACCTTGTGCCCCCTTGCTGAAAGACCATTTGCCAATTGGCAAACATTTACCTCAGTCCCGCCAACATCAAAGTTTTTAACAATCAACAGTATTTTCATAACACCTTTCATCCTATTTTCAGAAGCAACAACCCACAATTAAGCTAGAAGAAAACTATACTTCCCCCAATACTCTCCGCAAGCTTTTTCAAGACAAGTAAATCTCACCCTCAGACCAACACTTTAAAAAAGCTAAGATCAAAAAGAAAAACGGTAATAATGGCAAAAGAAAAACAGTCTTTATAAACTACCATAAAGCACGCAAATAAATCTTCCACTTAAGACTCTTGCTCCGCAATCCCTCCCCTGATCTGAAAAATAACCCCATGGAAATGACATACGATCTTTCAATTTTCAGAAAATAGTCTTCATAACCGTTTTTCATTTCGAAAATAACGCTGAGTCTTAAGCTCAGATTTCCTGAGCAGCACTTCGACAATATTCTTGCTCCGAGTTAGTCGTCCCACTCCCCTTAATAGTTTTTCCATCCATCGATATAAGTTGATTTGCTAAGACAGGTTGAAGAACTCTCAAAGACCCGGTAATATATTGACTAAAATTTACCTTATAAGAACTCTAGAATAGAGTCACCAATGTCTACTTAGAAGGTATTCCATTAATTAAGGTGATCCATCTACATAGCCATTGCTCATACAGGTTAGCATATTTGATGATTCCTGAAAATGACTGCAACCCACAGATCAAAGCACTAACGCCGATAAATATAGGTTCTCCAAAATGATACTTTATATGGTAGCTCACACCAGATTCTTATACTATGGTGGATCGTTCAAAATCCAGAGGAGAGCCTCCAGAATAATCAATTTAATTGGTATTTAGTTTAATCTAACCACGTTTTATCAATCCAACAGAAGTATAAGATTTTCATGTCAAACTGTCCTTAGCTGGAAACCCCTGACCTAGATGTCCCTAACAAGTACAATTAGTATTTAAAGGTTGATCTCCAGTATACTCCTCCCTATAGACTTTCCTATTATGATGAAAAAACACATCAACATCATTACAACATTGATTATCTCTAACAAAGCACACCAGTGTTAATAGAACAATATCTGAATTCTCATGACCCACATAGATCCAGACACACAACTCATCCTTGGTAACTCTAACAAGCGTTTCTCAGGAGTTACATCCACAATGCTCCAAGTACTCCCTCATCAGAAAAAACTGATGAAAACACTAATCCTAGGTAAACACCACCTACCCGATGACACAAGATGCCTAACATTCCTCCAATTTACAAAACTCTGTAAACAACCACTCCCCGAAGGCAATCCACGCATTTTTCACGCTCGCCGTAATGATGAGATGATACAAGCTCTCATAGCTAAGAATCTCTTTGCCGCAAAAATTAAGATCGTCTTCACCTCTACCGCTCAGCGACATCACTCCAAATTCACTCGCTGGCTCATGAGCAAAATGGACGCTATCATCACCACCTGCACTGCTGCTAATTCTTATCTAAAAAAACCAGCAGACATTATCATTCCTCATGGTATTGATATAGACACCTACACCCCCTCTGTGAAGCAACCATCAGACACTCTCAACATCGGTGTATTCGGAAGAATAAGACCATCAAAAGGAATAGACCTCCTCATTGATGCCATCATTCCAGTGTTAAAAAATCACCCCCACGTCAAATTAAATATCTGTGGCGAAACTACCCCTAAATTCCAGCCATACCTAAACGATCAAAAACAGAAAATCACTACCGCTGGCCTAGAGAATCAAGTTAACTACTTAGGTAAAGTCACATTCGCTGAACTCCCTAACCTTTATCGCAACACCGACATCGTATGCGCCGTTAGTAGAAATGAAGGCTACGGCCTCACTCCTCTAGAAGCCATGGCATCTGGCGCCGCAGTCCTCACCTCAGAAGCTGGAGCATGGAAAGACATTGTCCAAAATGGTGTCCACGGTTATTGTGTCCCTACAGGAGATACACAAGCCATCCAAGAGAAGCTCGAATGCATGATCAATAACCCTGCTAATCTCATAAAAATGGGCCTAGCAGGAAGAAAACACATAGAAGAACACTACACCAACAACAAAGAAGCACACAGGCTCTGTGAATTCTTCACAAAGCTCCAACAATCATCAACCTAGAACAACCTTCCATTTTATTATTTTATTGCCTCTTTATCTCAATACTCCTTACCCTATTCCTCATGAGCTCAACTAGCCCTAAAGGCAATAATCTCAAAGGAGAATTTTCTTCCAGTAATAACAGTCTACAAGATCAATGTGTAACTGTCATTAAACGATTCAATGAATCTCAAGATATTATTCAGGCAGGTAGAAACACACTCAAAAAAATCACCCTAAACGGAGTAATCTGCGTAGTGAAGGCCTACCGCATTCCTAAATTTCCTCAAAACTACAGCTACGGGATACTCGCAAAATCCAAAGCTAGAAAATCTTACGATAATGCCAAACGCCTTCTTGAATTGGGCTTTTCGACTCCTAAGCCCATCGGCTACTTTGAATACAGATCCTCAGCTAAACTAACCAACAGCTACTACATCTGTGAGTATCAAGCTGAGACTCAAACGCTCCACTCACTACTAACAGAACACTCCTCCCTCAGCCCCAAGCTAATAAAACTATTTGCTGATTACTGTTACCGTCTTCATCAGAATGGCATCTTACACAGAGACTTTAATCCCAAAAATATTCTCACTTCACTCCACTCTAAAGCCAACGACTTTTCACTCGTAGATATCAATCGTATCACTTGGTCAAAGCCTTTATCACTTAAAGAATCAATGGCCAGTTTATCCAGGCTTCCATTTGATGAAAACACCACAAACTTACTGTTAGAGAACTACTCTCAGCTTGTAAAAGCAGACCTTACACAATGCAAAACATTACTTAGAAAAGCAGAGCAGAAAACCCAGCGATACTTTCGTAATAAAAAACGTTTCCGTAAGATTTTCCCTAAAAATAAAAAATGAAAGAACACCCTAATCATCCATGGGATCACCACTCTGATCAGCCTCACGTGATGCGTGATAAAAAGCTGAAACGTAAAATCTACCGCCGCGCAGCTCTCCAAATGCTAAAATCAGGAATTCTCCTTATATTCCTCCCTCTCATCATACTTATACAGCTTACTCTCAAGACCTGGAAAAAAACAAACTCCAATCGCTGTATCGGCCTATCCGTTCACGTTGAATCAAATTGTGAAGGTAAATCGATCGTCCCTCTCAAAGAAATATGCAACATGGTAGATGACTTAGGCGTAAATCAGCTCATGGTACGCATCCCCTTATCCGATTCTAAAAATTTTGATACATACCTAAATCACATTGACGCCCTATCTAATCAAAATAGAGAAATATCAATCAACCTACTACAAGACAGGATCAATATAGAAAACCCAGACCTCCTAAAACAAAACCTTAATTACCTTCTACCTCGTCTAAAAAATAAAATAAAATACATCCACATAGGAAACGCATACAACCGCAGAAAATGGGCATTTCACCACTTTGGCGAATACCACAAGTTTTTCCAAACCATACGCTCAGTCGCTAAACAAATAACCCCTGATATCAAACTCATCGGAGCTTCAGTCATTGACTTTGAATTCGCGCCCCTCCTAGAAAGTCTGTTCCACTTCCGGCGCGGTACTTATGATGGATACAACACCCAGCTCTATGTTGACCGCAGAGGCGCACCTGAGAACAAACAAACTGGTTTTAATCTCCTC
>JALZVD010000253.1 GCA_023300205.1 Akkermansiaceae bacterium
TCACCAAACACCCTCACCACTTCCTCTTCACCCCAGAACAAAACGCTCCAGACTTCACCATCGAATTCACGATAGAGAAATACCCATCAACCTCAAAATACAAAAAATTGGCCACCCTTTCAGCCCACTGCCCGCAATGCAGCGCCCGCTGGATCAATGCAGCCATGATGCGGTGCTCGGAAGCCCATCAAGTCACAGGACTAAATTACCTCACCATCACACACCAAGAATCTATCCCTAATCCCAAAGAAATACTCCTCCCTCCACTTCCCCTCATACACAACGCCTCAGAATGGGATCAAGCCATCCATTCCCCCGCCGGCCCTAAACTCATGAAATTTTACCACGAACTCTAATACACACCACAGATTCTGACTTACTTTTTACTTTGATTTCTCACTCACTAAGGCAACATCCGCCCATGAGCTTTGACACCATCATTCCTAGAAATGGCACAGGATCTATCAAATGGGACCGCCGCCCAGAACTCGACCCATTTTGGGTTGCTGACATGGATTTCGCATCACCTAAATGCGTCCTAGACGCCGTTCAAGAACGCATAAATCACGGAATATTCGGCTACGCTAATGCTCACGATGGACTCAATGAAGCCATCACCAGCTACCTCGAATCTCGTCATAAAGCCACCGTCAGCGCAGACCACCTCATCCACCTCGGTGGTTTAGTCGTAGCTCTCTCACTCGTCGCCAGAGCATTCGTATCACCAGGAGAAGCCGTCATGACATGCTCACCAGTCTACCCTCCATTTCTCAGCGTCGCACATGATGCCCAAGCAGAGACCATCTCAGTCCCTCATACTCTAACAAACGGAAGATACACCTTTGACTGGCAAGCCATGGAAGCCGCCATCACAGAGAACACTAAAGTCTTCATCCTCTGCAATCCTCAAAACCCACTAGGCAGATCCTTCACCAATGTAGAAGTCAACCAAGTTGCAGAATTCTGCCACAAAAACGACCTCGTCCTAGTCTCAGATGAGATCCACTGTGACCTCGTATTCAATGAAGACGTTCAGCCATTCTTCAGCGCCATCCATTTACCAAAGCACCTCAAGCAGAAACTCATTGTCCTCCAAGCTCCCTCAAAGACCTACAACATCGCAGGACTAGGCTACGCATTCGCCATCATCGAAAATGACAGCCTCCGCAGACAATTTAACAAAGCCAAAGGCCACACCCTCCCAGAAATCAACTGCATCGCATTCTACACAGCAGAAGCAGCCTACCGTCACGGTGAGCCATGGCGCCTAGAACTCCTCGCCTACCTCAAGAAAAATCGAGACACCATCACCGACTTCGTCAGAAAACAAATGCCCTACCTCACCATCCCTAACATCGAAGCAACCTACCTAGCATGGATCGACTGCTCTAAACTCGGACTCGACAACCCAGCACTCTATCTAGAAAAAGACGCCGCCCTATTCCTCTCTGACGGCGCCTACTTCGGCAGCCCACAGCACATCCGCTTCAACTACGGCTGCCCACATTCCCGCGTCCTAGAAGGCCTAGCCAAAATCAAAGCCTCATTCGATAAACTCGACTCTGCAACTCAATAAAAATCATCATGACGAGCTCCACCCTAACTAGCATAATCACTCTGTCCCTATCAACCATCTCAGCCACAGCTGCAGACTCAATGATTGATAAAATCACTGACAGCGAAATCAAATACGGCCTAGAAGCCCTCACCACATGGCGCTCAGAATACATCTACCGTGGCTTCAAACTTGCAGATAAAAGCATGGAATTTCAACTCGCTGGCCAAGCATCTCTATCAGACTCAGAAACCATCGATTTCGGATTCTACTTTGACACCGCAACCGGCGATGCTGACTTCACAGAGACAGCCGCTTTCATTGACTTCTCTAAAAACATCGGTGACCTCACCTACACAGCCAACCTCACCCTAAGAGACTACGCCAACTCCTCATTCAAATCAGGTGCAGACATCGGTGGCAGCGTCAACTGGATCTACAATGACACCTTTGACTTCACCGCACAGCTTAGCTACGACACAGGAGCATCAGGCGCCTACGCAGAATTCAAAGCCTCAGCATACAAAGAACTATCAGAAAGCTCATACCTCCTTTTCAGCTCAGGTCTAGGTCTCACCGCAAGCTACTACGACAGTAACGGCCTCCACCAATTATTCGCCAAGCTAGAATACACCTACAACATCAGCGACAACGTCTCCATCTCACCATTCCTAGCAGCCAACATCGGAATCGACAAGGAAGCACAAGACTCAATCAACGCTGGAATCTACTTCGCCGTCAGCTTCTAACTTGCTGAAGCCTCACGCGCCACAAGCCAGAGACTATCTGAAAGCCGGTTCAGAAATAACCGGGCCGTCATCAATGCATCATCCTCCACTGCCCAGCAACAACGCTCAGATCTGCGGCATACCGTCCGTGCTAGATCCAGATAAGCAGACGCCAACTGCCCATCCTTCCCTGGCCTGGCCCAGCCACGAAAGCTGATCCCTTTCTCTGATTCAGCCTCAGAAATCATTGCTTCCAGCCACTCCACATCACTAGCCTCTATCCCAGTATACCCCTTTTCCCTATACTTAGTATGGTCTCCCTCATGCGTAGCAATCACCCCCATCAAACCAACCAGCCTCTTCTGCACATCATCCACCCACTGCTCCATCGCATCACTCACCTCAGCATTTCTAACAATACCAAGAACAGCATTAAGCTCATCAACAGCCCCACAAGCCTCCACTCTAGAATCCGTCTTAGCTAGACGTCGCCCAAACATCAAATCCGTAATCCCCTCATCCCCTCGTTTAGTACAAATACTCATGCTCATAAGAAGAAATTAACCTCCACTCCTCAAAAGTAAAGTATCACTAGTATTCGATATCACAGATGCATGAAAACTCACCACCCTTGTCATCTCTCCAGACTTAAAATCATACCCTGGTATCCAGAGATAATCTTTTTTATTCTGATAAAGCAACAAACCCTTCTTCGTCTCTACCACCTCGAGAAATATATCCCAAGGAACCCTAACCTCACCAGAACTCCCATTCATAGTAACATTCTCCATCTCGAACACATACTCAATCTCCGTCTCATAGGACGGATGCTTACGCAGTTTTCGCTCACTCCACATCTGCCAGATCATCGGCCGCATAAACCCCACAGAACCTAACAAAATAAAACTAATCGTTACAAAGTTAGCCTCTTTATTCCCTCTACCGTAAGTCTTCACAGCAAAGATTCCACCAATAATAATCATCGCCACACAAACAAACCTACGCAACAATATCCACCCACCCCAACGGTGCCTCAAATGCTCCCGAAATGATCCATGATGAGATCTCCCATCAAACATTGATTTTATCTGTATAGATTCCTCCATAGTAATGTCTTCATCGTGTTTCTTCCGCCCTATCCCTCAGATTTAGCTTCGTCTCTGTTTAGAGATAGACTCTGTGATATTTATCTACTTAGCAAGCTCTGCTAATTCTAATTTTTATAGCATTCCACATACTGATCACTTCTATTACCAGTAGCACCTAATCTTAATCATTCACTAAGTATACATCCCGCAAATATCAAACCATCGCAGAGCTATCATATTAATATTCAGTTCTATTGAATAATAAGTCACTTACAGATCAATTATTTACTAGCCAATCGCCACTTTTCATGACAATTATCCACAGTAAGGTATTTCAACCTTATTAAAAATACAAGAACACACAAAAATTATGCTTAAACAATTCAAAGAATTCGCCTTCAAAGGCAATCTAGTAGACATGGCAGTTGGTATCATCATCGGTGGTGCATTTGCCACAGTAGTTAAATCACTCGTTGGTGATGTAATTATGCCAGCAGTTGGCGCTATCATTGGAGACATTGACTTCACTAAGATGAAGCACGTCCTCTCTGAAGGCACACCTGCTGTTGAAGCAGTGAAAGACGCTGACGGAAACATCACTACTGCAGCAGTAGCTGGAGTAGAAGAAGTAGCTATCAAGTATGGTTCATTCATCACTGAGCTCATCTCCTTCATCATGCTTGCATTCGTCGTCTTCATTCTCGTGAAGAAGGTAATGTCTGCTATGCAGAAAGAAGAAGAAGAGGCTCCAGCGCCAGAACCTCCTGTACAGGAAGTTCTCCTCGCTGAAATCCGCGACAGTCTCAAGAAGTAGTATTTCAATTACTTAGTTAGATTCATCTAACCAATATTTTTCCAGAACGACCTGTCTCAATCATTGAGCAGGTCGTTCTTTTTTTGCCTTTTCCCTTTCCCTTACCCCATTATCGACTAACTTCTCAGCATATGAAATTTTTCATCTCGTCTCTCATATGTATAGGATTGAGCACAGCTAGCTCTCTGACCCATGCTCAAGAAGTTCTTCCTCAACAGACTAAGAAAACAACCACTCAGGTCAAACTCACCTCAGAAGTCAAACTGTCTGATATCTACAAATCCGTTGTTCGTATCGAAGTCGCCACTCAGAACCCAAACTACAATATCCCATGGAACTCTGGCAAATTCGGAGGAGGAACAGGAACAGGGTTCATCATCGGTAAAAACACCTTCCTCACCAATGCCCACGTCGTCTCAAATGCCAGGCGCGTCCTCATCACCATGCACGGATCAGCTCGCAAGCACCCTGCCCGTGTTCTCCACATTGCTCATGACTGTGATCTAGCTATTCTTCAAGTAGATGACTTCACCCCTTTCGAGACACTACCACACCTAGATATTGGCATCGTCCCTCAGTTAGAATCTCAAGTCCGCGTCATTGGCTACCCTGTTGGAGGTGATCGCATCTCAGTCACTCGTGGTGTCGTATCTCGTATTGATTTCAGGTCATACGCACACACCAGATCAGATAAGCACCTAGTAGTTCAGATAGACGCAGCCATCAATCCAGGAAACTCAGGTGGTCCAGTACTCCAGAATGGTAAAGTCGTCGGCGTCGCATTCCAAGGGCTCACCTCTGCAGACAACACAGGCTACATGATTCCCACCCCCGTCATTAAACGCTTCCTTACAGACATCAAAGACGGAACCTATGATCAATACGTTACCCTCGGCATCACCAGATTCCCTCTCTTCAACCCAGCCATGCGTAAAATCTATAATCTCAAGCAAGATGATCCCGGTGTCCTAATCGCAAGATTTTATAAAGACGGCCCTGTAGATGGAATCCTCGAAGAAGGAGATATCCTAACAGCCATTGATGGCCACTCCATTGACAGCGCAGGCAGCGTAGAGATCCAAGGCGAAAGAGTAGACATGAGCGAAATCGTTGAGAGAAAGTTCGCTGGCGACAAAGTTCAACTAACCTTCATCAGAGACGGAAAAGAACAATCAGCAGAAGCCATACTAAAACCCTTCCCTGCTGCAGAGATCTACTCCGTCCAATACGGTAAACGACCCAAATACACCATTCAAGGTGGACTAGTATTTCAACCTCTATCAAGAAACCTCTACGTTGCATTAAAGCTAAACAACCCCAGAGTCAGAAGACTATTTACTAAATACCTAACCGAAAACATTTTCAAGGAACGTAAAGACATCATCATCCTCACCAACGTCCTAGATAACCCCATCAACTCATACATCTCTGGCTACACAGGAAATTCTATAGAATCAATCAACGGAATACAAATAACCGAAATGCAACAACTCCATGATCTTCTAAACCCAGAGACCATGCCTGAATTCTTCGTCATTAAATGTGACGGACTTAATCGCCCTCTCATCCTTCCTGGTAAAGACATCCAGAAGCACAACCAGCAGATACTCAAAACCTACGGGATAGACAAAGCGTCTCAACTCGGAAACTAGTTCCTTTCTAATAATCCCTAATAATCATTCACCCAATGAAATTCATCATCTTCATTTTCCTCATCACAATCTTCTCCACACATGCAGAAGAACGTTTACCTCTATTAAAAATATCCTCTACCAGTCAGGAATACAACAATGCCCAACCATGGGAAAAAACCCCAACCATCACACACCGTGGAATTGGGGCGCTAATCGGGAAAAACCAAATCATCACCACTGCTGAAATGGCTGCAAATGCCACATTCATTGAAATAGAAACATTAGATAGCAAAACAGCCATGCCTGCTAAAACCATCGCTATCGACTATGAATCTAACCTCGCTCTCATGAGCGTCATCGACCCTGCACATCAAAAACTAATTAATCAAATGGAGCCACTCAAAATAGCTCCATCACCAAAACTAGAAGAAACAGTTGAAGTCTATCAAGTCGAAGACAGTGGCAGGATACTACTCACCAAAGGAATCATACGTGGAGCAGATATCGTTTCTTCATTCGTAGATAGACACTTCTTCCTCACATATGAAATCAAAGCCTCAATGCAAAGTGCCGCAAACAGCTTCACTCTCCCTGTCCTCAAAAACGGCAAGCTAATCGGTTTACTCACCAGCTACTCCAGCGAAGAACAACTTCTAGACGTAACCGCCCCTGAAATCATCAACACCTTCCTTCAAGACGCCAACAACGGTAAATACACCGGCTTCCCTTCTTTAGGAATTGGCATCAGCCGCATCAGCGACCCTCATTTCCGTGCGTGGTTAAAGCTTGATGACTCTCAAGGTGGACTATTTATCAATCGTATCACTCGTAACAGCGCTGCTCAAAAAGCGGGTATCAAACAAGGTGATGTCCTCCTCGCAGTTGACGGTCATGATATCGACCGTAAAGGATTCTATCAATCCCAGTCCTACGGCCCCCTTTACTGGGCACACCTCGTAAGAGGCAGTAAGAAAATTGGTGATAAAATCACCCTTTCCCTCCTAAGAGATGGTCAATCACTAACAAAGGAAGCCACTCTAACACGTCAACCAGAAGGCATCATCCCATCACACATGTATGGGAAAGCTCCACGCTACCTCATTAAAGGGGGATTCGTATTCCAAGAACTAACAAACTCATACTTAAAAATATTTGGTGAAGATTGGCAAACTCGTGCACCCATCGACCTCCTAGATGCTCTAAATCATCCAGAAGACTATGAACAAGGCCGTAAGCGTCTCGTCATACTAAGTCGCACCATTCCCACGGAAGCCACACTCGGCTACGAAAGAATTGCCAGCGTCATCGTCAACAAAGTAAACGGCAAAGATATCGCAGACATTCCCTCACTAGTGGAAGCATTCAAATCTCCAGACGAAAATGGTATCCACACCATCGAACTAGATAACTTACTCAAAAAACTCTACCTAGATGCAGCAACCGCAGCTAAAGTTGAAGAAAATTTCCTCCAACGAGGACTCCCCAGCCTCTCAAGAATAAAGGAATAAAAAAAGCCAATCAACGCTCACTTAACAAGCGTCCATTGGCCAATAAAAATTCAATCCCCTAAGACTAGCTAGGTGCCTTATCCAGCCCAAAGACTTCATGCACCGCTCTCGCTGCATCTTCAATCTTAGCTTCATCCACTGTCACTGCCACCTTGATTTCAGAAGTAGTGATGATACCAATGTTGATTCCCGCATCACCAAGCGCCTTAAACATCTTAGCTGCCACACCTGAGTGAGATCGCATACCAATGCCTACACAAGAAAGCTTCGCTATCCCAGCCTCAGTAATCACCTCTGAATCAGGACTCAACGCCGCAATACATGGCTTAAGTGCCGCCTGAGCTCTGCCCAGATCATTACTATGCATCGTGAATGAATGTCGCGCCAAACCATCATGCGCAGTGTTAGAGATGATCATATCGATGTTTACCTCCGCATCTGCTAAGCAAGATAGGATAGTGGCGGACATTCCTGGCTCGTCTGGGATGCCAGTGATGGTGACTCGGGCTTGTGAGCGTTCTATTGATACGCCTCTGATGACTACTGCTTCCATTTGATCGTGTTCTTCTTTAACTATAGTTCCTGGATTATTATTGAGGCTGGAGCGGACCTCGAAGACTACTCCATATTTCTTTGCAAATTCTACCGAGCGAGACTGCATCACCTTCGTCCCTGATGAAGCCATTTCTAGCATCTCATCATAAGATATCTCTGGTAACTTTCGTGCATCTTTCACCACTCTTGGATCACTTGTATAGACACCATCCACATCAGTCAATATCTGACAAACATCAGCCTTCAACGCAGACGCCACGGCAATAGCCGTCAAGTCAGACCCTCCTCTTCCCAAAGTGTGAATCATTCCATCATTACGTAACCCCTGAAAACCTGCACAAATGATCACCTTCCCGTCATCTAAGAACCCCTGCATCATCGCCGGATCAATAGAATCAATCTTACCTCGAGTATGTGAACCCGTTGTGATAATCCCTGCCTGTCTACCCGTGACTGAGACAGCCTCCACCCCCATCTCCTGGAGAGCCATCGTCACTAAGGCGATCGATTGTTGCTCACCTGTGGAGAGAAGCACATCCATCTCTCGCTCTGGCGGACTAGAGTTTAAATCAGTAGCCATTGCTATAAGCTTATCCGTCACTCCACCCATCGCGGAAACAACTGCTACTACTTGATTACCTTCTTCTCGAAGATCCTTGATTCGGTTAGCTACATTGCGGATGCGGTCAAGCGATCCTACTGATGTGCCTCCATATTTTTGAACGATGAGTGCCATAGTGGTATAAAAATAATCCTCTCGGTGAGCAGGAGTGAAATAAAATAATGTTGATTATGCAAGGACGAGATTCCTAAAATTTTCCTTCTCTATTAAAAAAAGAAGATCCACTCGGCTAATACCGAGTGGATCTTATGATGGTATTAAATCTTTCTAATGCTTACTTAGAAGCTGAAACATAAGAGGCTTGAGATACTCCCTTGCCAATCTTCGATTTCTTAATCCAGCTCATCGTGCCACGAAGCTTCTCTCCCACTTTTTCAATCTGGTGCTTCTTGCCTGCTTCACGGATCTTGTTGAAATTCTTGCAGCCATTCTTATATTCAGCCATCCACTCTTTAGCGAACTGACCCTTCTCAATGCGCTTAAGCTGCGCAGCCATACGCTTCTTTACAGAATCGTTGATGATCACTGGTCCCACTGATACATCACCGTATTCAGCTGTCTCAGAGATAGAGAAGCGCATTCCTGCGATGCCACTCTCAACCATAAGGTCAACAATCAGCTTCAGCTCGTGAAGACACTCGAAGTAAGCCATCTCTGGTGCGTATCCAGCTTCAACGAGAGTCTCGAATCCAGCCTTAACAAGTGCAGATGCACCACCACAGAGAACTACCTGCTCACCAAATAGGTCAGTCACGGTCTCCTCTTTAAAGTTTGTCTCAAAAACACCCGCACGTGCACCACCAATACCCTTAGCCCATGCTAGAGCAATGTTCTTAGCCTTACCAGTTGCGTCGTTCTCAATAGCGATGAGAGTTGGAACTCCCTTACCGTTAACATACTGCGAGCGAACTGTGTGCCCAGGTCCCTTAGGTGCTACCATGATCACGTTCACATCATCAGGAACACTTACAAAGCCAAAGTGAACTGCAAAACCGTGACAGAAGATAAGTGTCTGTCCCTTACGTAGATTTGGAGCAATATCCTTCTCATACACCTCAGGAATAACTGTATCAGGAAGTGCTATCATGATCACTTCACACTCTTTCACTGCTTCAGCTGTCGTAGAAACTTTGAAACCAAGCTTCTTTGCTACTGCACAAGATTTTGATTTAGCATAGAGACCGATCGTTACATCGCATCCGCTTTCCTTGAGGTTTAGAGCATGTGCATGTCCCTGTGATCCGAAACCGATTACTGCAAGTTTTTTACGCTTAATACTAGCGAGATTACAGTCCTTATTTGTATAGATTTTAGCCGCCATCTGAGTGATTTTGTTATGTGTTATTGATCCGCCTAATGTAGGTTATTTCCTTTGAGAAATCGGATGTGAGGGCATCCATAAAGCAACTCCAGACTAAAAGTCAAGTCATTCACGCTAGTAATTCGAGAAAAAACACTCCCCTTTTCAATAGACTCTCTCATATTTCAGTTGCTCACTAACAGGTTTGAACATACTCTCCAAATAACGCTAGAACTCAAATTCTATGAAAGATAAAATTCAATCCGATGAGCCTATAAATGAATCACTAAGACTCAAAGAACGTCTCTATGGCTCACTAAAAAGACACCCAAAACGTATTGTATTCACCGAAGGTGAAGATATCCGTGTCCTAGAAGCAGCAGAACGCTTAGTCAAACTAGAAGCCATCGCCCCCATCCTACTAGGAGACAAAGCACGCATCAAAGTCCTAGCGGTTAAGCACCAAATCGACACCACATTCATCCACATCCTTGACCCCAAGAAAGCATCTGACCTTCCCCTCTTCTGTAGTAGGCTAAATAACATCGTCAAATATCAGGGAAAAGTCGTTGCAGATCCTGAAGAGCTCATCTCTAGACCTCATAACTTCGCTGCCATGATGGTCCAATACGGCCAAGCAGACGGAATTGTCGCAGGTAATAAATCTCACCCATCTACCATCGCCAGAGCTGTCTCTAATTTCATCAAACCTCTCGCCCACGTACCCAAGCTATTCGGCACAGTAGCCATGACTGCTCCGCATATTCCTAACTTCGGCGGTAGCGGACTACTCCTCCTAGCTGACTGCGGTGTAAACCCTGAACCAGACGTTGATGAACTAGCTGCAATGGCTGTAGAAACAGGCAAACTAGCACATCACCTACTCGGACGCACTGCCAGAGTCGCCATGCTCAGCCACTCCACCCACGGAAGCATGAGCACACCATCATCTCTCAAAATGAAAGCCGCCACCGCTCTCGCTAAAGACATCGTCACCAAAGAATATCTAGACATCGATATCGACGGCGAGATCCAAGCAGACGTCGCACTAGATGCAGCAGCAGCCCAAATTAAACTTCACGACACAAGAGCCAATAAACCAGTAGATGTCCTCATCTTTCCTAACCTAGATGCATCTCATATCGCCTATAAAATCCTCCAGCACGTTGCAGGCACAAACTGTTTCGGCCAACTCATCATGGGACTCAGCCGTAATGCAGCTCAAGTCCCTATGACCGCCAGCGTAGACATGATCGCAGGCACAGCCGCACTCGTCGCCTGTGAATCCATTAAATATAGAGAACTCTACCCTGACGCAGAGTAAATGAAACGCACAGACAAAGGCCTATTCATCGTCATCGAAGGCATTGACGGCACGGGCAAATCTACGCAAGCAAAAATGCTCAAGCTAGCACTTGAGAAAGCAGGCCAGACCGTCACCCTTGACCATGAACCATCCAACGGCCCCTATGGTAAAATCCTAAGAGACAGCGCAACCACCGGCAGACTCTCTCCTCAAGAAGAACTAGACCTCTTCCATAAGGACAGAAAGCACCACGTAGACGAGCTCATACTACCTACCCTAAACAGAGGAGAAACCGTCATCCTTGATCGCTACTACTTCTCCACCATGGCATACCAAGGCCAACGTGGCTTTGATCAACAAGAAATTCGTGACATAAACCTCACCTTCGCTCCTAATCCTGACATCCTCTTCATTCTCGATCTAGATGTCGATCTAGCCAGAGAAAGAATCGGCGTCCGTGGTGACTCCACAAACGAATTTGAAAAACGCGATGCTCTCCAATACTGTCGCGACACATTCCTCAGCGTAAGCAATCAAAACTTCGCTCACGTGATAGATTCAGCCCAAAGCATCGAACAAATCCACACCCAAATGCTTGAAATATCGCTAGAACTTTAAACTCCCTCTCGCTCCGCTAAATAACGATTAGCCAACGCCACAGGTAAATCTTGTGCAGTAGCATCCACCGTGCTCACTCCATGACTCTCTAGCTGACTCATGATCACCTTTCGCTCATCCAGATACATCTGCGTTGCACCCAGCGTCAATGCATCATCCAGACCAGTCACTTCTTTCTCATACCGCTCCATCACTTCCTTCTCCTGTAGATTCGCCACCATCACCACATGCTTCTGACGGATCTTTCTCAGTGGCTCTATCAGCTCCACCCCATCTTCCCCCCTCACATTAGTTAGCACGATCACCAGCGCCCGCCTTCCTTGACGTGTCAACAACCTCTCCGCAGCCTCAGAGAAATCACTCGGACTAGGAGTCGTTTTATAATCATACAAATGGTTCAACAACGTAGTCATAGACTGCACACCTTTCACAGGCGGAAGCCACCGCTCAGTCCCTCCAAAACTCAG
>JALZVD010000254.1 GCA_023300205.1 Akkermansiaceae bacterium
GAGAACCTTCGTATGAGCTAGCTCATACGAAGGTTCTCGCTGAGATGATGGGAGATTACGCTCAGATTTCGGATGAACGTGAAGCCTCCGCGATCATGAGGTTTGTAAACGAGTGCTTAAATTTCTATAGTTTGAGGGAGAATTATGGAGTCATTAATTATGTTCGATTTGCCAATTAAGGGGCAAGAACTTGAGCTGGTGCAGGGCATCGTGAAGAAATCGGAGGTTCTAACCCTTTTTGATAACTCGATTGATGCAGGAAGTATTTTGACTTACCTCAAGGAGTCAAAGCTGCACGGAACTTCCTGCCGTGCGTTGATCGATTTGAACGTGCTCAAGGATATTTTGACGGTTGGACGATCAGGTGACGGTGCAAAATTGGCTGGAAGACGGACCTTTGGGGCTGCTTTCGTTTTGTTTTGTCAGTGCGCGAATATAATGATCGACCCCAGTATTGCTATTCATGAAAGCCCTTCAGATGCGAGTAGTGAATTGCAATTGTTCTACAGTCTTGATAGCGCAGACCCTCTGGAACTTTTTCGAGTTGTTTCGGGAGAGGTTGGCTATTTGAGGAACGAGTGTTTACCAAAGATCGAACCGAAAATTTATCCGGAGACATGGCCTGAGCGGATACGGAACCACTCATCTCTTGAACTTTCAGTCCTGAAAATTGCAACTCTTCAACGGAGCTCAATGAAGCCACTCGAAAAAATCATGAGTTTTCTTACGTGGTGTCACACCGATGCGGCGAGGTTGATGGACGCCTTCATTTTGGCGATTTTTCAGCTACAAGGAAATCAATCAAAACCAATTTTAAAAAACGTAGGTCCGGGCTCGTCAAAGGTGCGGAGGGGCATAGATAACGCCGTCTGGGACTTACAGATGGCTCGGAATTGGGTGAATAACGTGCGGCGGCAACCAAAAGAGAATTGTTTGTGGGCACTTGCTTCTCGAGATGAAGGTCTTGTGCGTCTGGCTCGACAAATTCACTGCGAAGAAGGTTCCGAGGTGGCTCAGGTGAGAGGTCTGATCAAAAAAGTGTGGGGTGATTCTTCAGCTGAAACTATTTGTGATCTATTTTTTCAATTAGTTTCTAGGGAAGATGACCCCAGTCGACGGTGCAATAAAACTGGGTTTGAGGCGCACTGTGAACTCATGCGTGAGCGGCTACTTAAGGAATTGTCTCTGGGCTGATGGCTGGATTTTGACAGCGATTTGTTAATTCTGCGATTTGGTTGTGGGGATCGGGCTGGAAGCGCCGCTCTCCTTATTGGCCTGGGGTGCTGGGGGCGGGGTAGGCTTTGAGTTGGATCTCGCCACGGCGGGTGGTGATTTTGGTGAATTGGGCGTGGGTGGGGTGCCCGATTTCGACGTCGTTGGGGTGGCCTTATTACGTTTGAATGAACTGGGGTGTTTCTCCTGATACTCTCTTGGGCTGGAACTTAAGTGTAGAGCCCGAGAGTCAAGTGAATGGAGATAGGGGCAGCGAGAATGCTCCCTTTTTAGAGGCCGGGAAACGGTTTTGCGGTGGCTTTGTATTTCCAGCGTTCCTCGGGGGCTGAAGTGGTCGTCGAGGAAGCGGGGATCGAGGAAGCGGGGTGGGCGCTTCGTCTACCCTTCGCCGGGGGCGATTGCGCCACAGTCGAGATCAGCGAGCGACCGTAGCCGAATAGCACCAGCTTTCGGCTCCCCGCCCTCAGCCTCCTTCCGGCGCGGAGAACCGAAAGCAGGAGCTATTCGGCTACCGTCTTTGGGCTATGCTTCGCACAACTAAGGTGACAGGCACCTGGCAAGCATTAACGACATTGGTGAAGGTACTCGAGATTCCGTTCAGGTTGATGTTCGGGACAAATTGCTTGCATACGCTACCAGGATTGCTAGAGAAGATGGGGCAGAAAGTCCATTATCCGTTGCTAACGAGTGGACGAAGACCGTTATTGTCGAATTTAGGTAAGTTGTATGATTAAGTTTTATGAGTTATCCGACCTTGATTTTCATCCGGAGTGGTTGATTGTGGCCTCTGATGCTGAGTCTGTTTTTCTAGCTAATGTTAAGGGGTATAAGGTATTTGGTCTTTCAGGAGATTCTGCACCCTCTAGTTTTGTGAAGCTTGAGGAAATAGATGCTGGACAGTTATATTCTCGAAAAGGAGAATTTTGCTTTTGTAACCCTGAAGCGCGTTATTTTTTAGATGTGACCAAC
Source organism: Akkermansiaceae bacterium (assembly GCA_023300205.1). Classification (GTDB taxonomy): domain Bacteria; phylum Verrucomicrobiota; class Verrucomicrobiia; order Verrucomicrobiales; family Akkermansiaceae; genus Rubritalea. The sequence goes on from JALZVD010000254.1 coordinate 2,203, forward strand.
TTTACAGCACCACCTAAAATATGTAAGAGTCTTGAGGGAGGCTCGTTTGAAGGTGATGTGGATATTCTTAAGGGTGTGAACATTAGTGATAGTGCGGGCTACCTAGAGGACATTGGTGATATTGGAGGTGAATCAGCGTTTATGGGTTTCGTCTATAACTATGTTTTATCTGATGGAGCATTCGTTCAGGGGGATGTGGCTTGGCCTGACAAATTTGAAGTGAGGTATATCGATGAAGAACGTGGTAGAGCGCTCGTTCGCGCAAGGTTCAAGAAGGATTACACTTACGCGATCTGTAATTTCGATCGGGATAAGAAAGCCTTTTTAGTTGATGATCTAATCCCTTTTAAGACGTCGCTCAATCTTTATTTAACTCGGGAAGACGGGCCACATTGGCGGCACTTTAACGAAGAGATTTTTGTGTTTAGTGAGAAGGGTGGTGATAAAACTATTCTAAACGTAGAAGTCTACGACTGGGAGGGTAGGGTTTTGCAGGAAAGGACCAATATGTATGATTTTGTGGACCTTCCAACGAAGTCGATTTTGGGAAGGGACTGTTGGGTCTTCGGGAAGAAATTACTATTTGCGGTTGGTTTCAGGGGAGAGAGTGATGAGTATCTGTTGATGTTTTTTTGTTGGGACCCTGCTTTGAAGGAGGTCATCTGGGAGTCTGAGAGATTTTGCGGCTCTGTTTCTAGAATTGATCGAGATTGGAAGTATGGTGGACACGTAGCCATCTGCCTCAAGGATAGTGATGGGGGTTTCAGGCTCGTAATGTTAGAGGTCAGTTCAGGTGACAAAATTCTTGATATCCCCGTGCGATCTCAGGATAAATTCGTAAGTAACGGATTTCTTTTTTGTTATCCAAAAGGCGCTGAGGGTAAGGCGATAAGTTACGTTGATATTTCTGAGATTATGGCTGCTTCTTAGTGTGCCGAATTTTGGACAAGTAGACTAAGATTTTATTGAACACCCTAGAAAGATGGCACTTTCAAACAGCTAAGGAATAAACAGGATGTGATATTTTCTGTCTGATCTTGTTGCTTTGGTGTTTAGCTCATCTTCGCGCAATTGCGAGATGGAACGAATGGGCGAGCGGAGTGAGTCCATGAGTGGAATCTCGCAATTGCGCGAATGCCGTTTCGGGGGGGGCTTGTTCATGAGGCTTGGAGGTGTCCAAGACGAGGTCTCGACCTCCATCATTAAAGCAGACCGCTTGGGGCGGGCTCATTACAGTGCTGATTATAAAGCACAGGTCCTTGATGCCTTTGAGACCAGCAGTCTCAGTGGAGCAGCTTTTGCACGCCAGCGGCGGATTGCATCCGCCAAGCTTTGAAGGCAGGGTGCTTTGAATACCCAAGGGGCAGACCGAGCTCAGCCACCTTGATGCCAGTCCTTAACCGAGTGCCATTCGGTCTAGATGAGTCTGAAACGATTAAGGTTTAACTAGGTTTTATGTTGACCGGACACACCTTTAGTTCTGCGGTTTGAGTGATTGGGGCGTAGCCGGAGCCGGTGAGGATATTGACGTTGGTTTCGGCGAAGCTGAAGCTGGTGAAGACGGTGCCTTTTGGGAGCGGGTGGTGGCTTGGACTTTGAGTTCGATTTCGCCACGGCGGGTGGTGATTTTGGTGAATTGGCCGTGGGTGGG
>JALZVD010000255.1 GCA_023300205.1 Akkermansiaceae bacterium
AAAAATTAATCACCATACTCAACTCTTACCTAGTAAAACCATGTCAGACTGGTAGATTCGGCGCAGACATGCAAGTCTCACTAACAAATGATGGCCCAGTCACCATCGTCATCGACACTAAAAATAAAGAATAATGCTAGATACAGAACCTATCTCCATTCAATTTGAAATCCCTGCCACTGATCACTTAGGAAAAAATCATGTAGAAGGAAAGGTTCGCTTCATGGCAGATCAAGTCGAGATTGATTGGCGAGTAAAAGGCAATGTCTTCCGTGGTGGAAATGCGGAGGTCGAGACTATTTCTATGCCATACAGTCAGATCGAGAATGTTGAACTCCGTAAAAAATGGTGGAAACTACGTGACATCATCCTGCGCATCTCAGACCCATCACTAGTAGCTAAGATCCCAGGTGTCGAGATGGGAAAAATGGTTCTCAAGATAGACCAGCGCTCTCGTGAGGAAGCTGAAAAACTTGAATCCTTAATCGACTTCAAACGCTCCATCTTCATCCTAGACGAACAAACCAAACGTCTAGACAGACTAAAAGACGATCAATAATAGACCATGAGTGAGTTATTCCCAGAAGGTCATCCAGAAGGCAACATCAATGAGCAGGAATCTCCCACACATGATCAGCCACTAGCAGCCCGCCTTCGCCCTACGTCTCTAGACGACATTGCAGGTCAACAACACATCCTTGGAAAAGGTAAGCTTTTACGAAGAGCCATAGAAGCGGATCGCTTCTCATCACTCATTTTCTATGGTCCCCCTGGAACAGGGAAAACAACACTAGCAACCGTCATCGCTAAGACAACTAACTCCAGGTTTGAAATGCTCAATGGTGTCGAATCTAACGTCAGTGAAATTCGTGAAAAAATAGCTCAGGCCAAAACCTGGAAACAACTACGAAATCAAACCACCATATTATTCATCGATGAGATACATCGGTTTAATAAAGCCCAGCAAGACGTCCTCCTGCCTCATATCGAACGTGGCACAGTGCGTTTCATTGGAGCCACTACACATAATCCCTACTACTACATAAATTCTCCACTAACTTCACGCTCACAAATTTTCCAACTAGATTCTGTCAGCGTCGAGGATCTCATCCCTATATTAAATAAAGCTCTAACAGACACCACCCTCGGACTAGGTAATGAACCCATCATCGCAGACCTAGACGCTCTCCAACATATCGCTGAGAAAGCAGACGGTGATGTCCGCAAAGCTCTAACAGCTCTCGAACTTGCTGCACTCACTACTCCAGAAAATGATACTGGGGAAATTCATCTAACATTAGCTATCGCCGCCGAATCCATTCAGAAAAAAGCTATTCTATATGATGCTACAGGAGACACCCACTACGACACTATCTCCGCCTATATCAAATCCATCCGAGGCTCAGACCCTGATGCGGCTCTCTACTGGCTTGCTAAAATGCTAGTCGCCGGTGAAGACCCCCGCTACATCGCCAGAAGAATGGTTATATCAGCAAGTGAGGACATCGGTCTTGCTGATTCAAATGGCTTACGTGTTGCCATGGACGCTCAACAAGCCTTTGAATTTATTGGGATGCCAGAGGGGCGTATCCCATTAGCCCACGCTACCGTCTATCTAGCGACCGCTCCTAAATCTAACAGCGCCTACGCAGCTCTCAATGAAGCCATGGATGACATAGAAAATGGCAAAACACTAATAGTACCAGCTCATCTCCGCACTCCCTCTAGGAAAAAGCTCGCCTCTGCATCAGGAACTAAAGACTCAGAGCTGGAATACCATTATTCTCATTCTTTTGAAGGAAACTATGTACCACAAGCGTATCTACCAGAAGGCAGACAATACTACCAACCTACAGAAAACGGACTAGAAAAACGCATCAAAGAACGATTAGATTTCTGGGCTGCACAACATAAATCCACTAGCTAAGTTTCTAAATATTCATGATCAGATGGTTCACAAAAAATCACGTAGCAGCTAACGTCCTCATGTTAGCTATCTTGCTATATGGAGCCTATCTATCCATCTATAAATTAGGCGTTGAGGTTGAGCCGGCTATGAAATTCCCACAGGTGAGTATTAAAGTTCCCTACAAAGGAGCCTCTCCTGATGCTGTTGAAAAACAAATAATCCTACCAGTAGAAAAAGCTCTCGTTAACCTCCCAGGCGTCAAATTCATCCATGCCTACGCTCGTAAAGATGGTGCTCATATTGAAGTCCATGCCAATGATAACGTAGACATCAAAGACATGAAGACGGAGATCGAATCACGTGTAGAACGTATTTCAACCTTCCCTCAGACAGAGGACAAACCTCAATTTTATATACCAGACACCGCTAACTGGCGAGAAGTTATCTCTATTGCAGTGTATGGTGACCTCCCCGAAAACGTCCTTCTAACAGCCGCTAGAAAAGTTCGTGATGACCTAACAGCTCTACCAGGTATTTCTAAAGTAAGCATCAAGGGTGACAGCACTAAAGAAATCGCTATAGAAGTCCGACCAGATAAGCTCAATGCCTATGGACTCACCTTTAATGATATAGTCACAGGTATACGAAAAGCATCTGTTGATGTCTCAGCGGGCACGATCAAAACCAACGGAGAAAACGTAACCATCCGTTCTAACAATAAAGCATACACAGGAGAAAACTTTGAAAAAATTATTATTAAATCAATCAATGGTGCATCCATTCGCGTCTCAGATATAGCAATTGTAACCGACGGCTTTGAAGAAAAAGAAAAAGAATCTAAGATAAATGGTATGCCAGTACATATGGTAGAAGTCATGCGCCTTGATGGAGAAAACGCACTAAAAACCGCAGACATCGTTCATGACTACGTCAATAAATTTAGTACAACATTCCCCAAAGGCATCAACTTAGCAGTATGGGATGATGACTCCATCAGCCTACGTGGCCGCCTCAACACCCTCTTTACTAATCTCCTACAAGGTGCCTTCCTTGTCATGATTCTACTAGGCCTATTCCTTCGCCCCAAAATAGCATTCTGGGTAACCCTCGGTATTCCAGTCAGTTTTGCTGGCGCTGCCATTTCGATGTACTACACTGGTGTTACCGCAAACAACATGAGCCTCTTCGGCTTCATCATCGTTCTAGGTATGGTAGTAGATGACGCCATCGTCACAGGTGAAAATATTTACGCAAAAGTTAAATCTGGTAAATACCAACCAATGGAAGCTGCTATACTAGGAACCAAAGAAGTAGCCACTCCTGTCACCTTTGGTATTATCACCACTATCGTTGCCTTTTTGCCTCTAATGTACTTCGATGACGGCTACATTGGAAACATGGCAAAGCAGATCCCTCTTGTCGTCATTCCCGTTCTTGTATTCTCCCTGATCGAATCTAAACTCATACTCCCCGCCCATCTAAAAAACCTTAAACCTATCTCATCAGGCAGCAATATTATTGCAAAGCTTCAAGAAGCAATTGCCAACATGATGTACTGTTTAGCGAACAAGATCTACACCCCTATTCTCAAACTGGCCATAACGCATCGCTACGCGGTGTTACTCCTATTCATAGGCTTACTAGCGATTACTAACGGTTATCAATCCAACCGAATGAAGTTCAGTTTTATGCCCTCAAGTGAGCGTTACTATATTTCCGCAGAGTTGAGAATGCAAGAAGGCACTGAAAGGCAAGTCACCCAAGCTAAGCTTAATCAAATTCTAGAAGCTGTCGAGCCTCTCAGAGAATCGTTCATTGATGAAGGATCGGGTAAAACGATCGTCGGTAATGTTGTAAGCACGCTCGGTGGTAGAATGTCTTGGGGGCAAGCGGGTGATCATGAAGCCAGTGTTAAAGTCGAGATCACTCCACCCAGCCTCCGCGTTTCTAACAGCGTCAAAAATTCAGTAATCGTTGCTAAATGGCAAGAACTCACTGGACCCATTAATGGTGCTGACAGATTCTTGATTCGTGGTGAAAAAACCCAAGGTAAACACTCTGACAGAGGTAACGATGG
>JALZVD010000256.1 GCA_023300205.1 Akkermansiaceae bacterium
GTGGGCTCATCGAGGATGAGGAAGTTGGCCGGCTGAATGAGCATACGGACTAGGGCGACACGTGAGCGTTCACCACCTGAGAGGACTCCGACTTTTTTGAAGACGTCATCACCACGGAAGAGGAAACATCCGAGGATGTTTCTGACGAGTGGTGCGTTCTCTCGAGAGGCGACCATTTCACAGGTTTCCATGACGGATAGGTTAGGGTCTAGTTCGTCCGCATGATTCTGAGAGAAGAAGGAGATTGCTGATTTTGAGCCGAGGGTGAATTCACCGGAGTCGGGATCTTCTTGTCCGGTGATGAGGCGGCAGAAGGTTGATTTACCAGCACCATTGGGTCCTACGATGGCGATGCGATCGCCTTTCTCTACTTCGAAGTTGAAGTCTTTGAAAATTTCTGTTCTGGAGTATGCTTTACTGGCATTTTCTAGTTTAGCGACAGACTGAGCACTGGGTGGAGGCTTTGGGAATGTGAAGCTCATGACTGCGTCTTCTACTTCCATCTCGATGAGTTCAATTTTATCAAGAGCTTTGATTCTAGACTGGGCTTGAGTAGCCTTGGATGCTTTGGCTCTGAAGCGTTCGATGAATGCCTTTTGTTTTTGGATTTCTTTTTGCTGGGTATGGTATGCCTTGATCTTGATCTCTTTTCTTAGCTTGGATTCCGTGAGGTAGTAGGAGTAATTTCCAGCGTATTCTTCTGCCTTACCGTGTGCGAAGGCGATGGTTCTCTTAGTGAGAGCGTCTAGTAGAGAGAGATCGTGAGAAATGATGATGATGGCACCAGGGTAGTTGAATAGGTATTGCTCCATCCATTGCTGGGAGTCGATGTCTAGGTGGTTTGTAGGTTCATCTAGAAGGAGGACTTCTGGCTCTTGGAGGAAGAGTTTGGCCATGGCGATACGCATCTGCCAGCCACCGGAGAATTCTGAGCAATCTCGCTGGAAGTCTGAGCGTTTAAAGCCTAGGCCAGTGAGTGTGGATTCGATTTTTGGTTTGATACGGGTAGGGTCAAAGTGTTCGAGCTGGATTTCGAGGCCGCCGATTTTATCAAGTACATCATAGTATTCTGGTGCACGAGGATCCATGTCATCTAGTTGTTTTTCTAGGATAATGATTTCGTTTTGGAGGGCTTTGGCTTCTGCGAATGCTGATTCTGTTTCGTCCCAGAGTGTGATGCCGGAGATGTGGATGCCTTCCTGTGGGAGGTAGCCGATGCGGCAGCTTTTGGGCTTAGTGATTTGGCCTCCATTGGGCTCAAGGGCTCCACCGATACATTTCATGAGGGTGGACTTGCCTGCGCCGTTATGGCCGGCAAAGGCAATACGCTCTTTTTCGAGAATGGTGAATGAAAGGTCGTCAAAGATGACGCGTGGTCCGAATTCGACTCTGAGTTTTTTGATAGCTAGCACAGCGGTGGTGTAGCGGAAATAGAGGGGAAGGGAATGCTAAAATGTGCTTGGGGGATTTTTTTTAGGTTGCTTGGGGTTTAGGAGGTTAGGGTGTAATGTGTAGAAGGGGTGCTGCTACGCTGCTAGATGGCTAAACCTTGGGAATAACGGAAGAAGACGCGCTGATTTTTTTTGAGTAGCACTGTGGTTTCTACTGGGAATTCTACACTGCAGAGAATGCCGCGATGGTCTTTTGTGATTTCTCTGAATTTACGTGTCAAGTTAGGATCTCCGTAGTGGTCGGCGATCAATTTTCCGGTGATTCCACAGCCTTCTTGCTTCACAAAGCTAGTAAGAGTGGCAAGCGGAGGTTTAGGAGGTTTCACAGTATTCTCATCAGCGATGAGCATCATGGTCCCGACAGGGAGTTCAGTTAGTGAAAAGTCCTGCCCGTCTATGCGATCGATGACTAGATTGAAGCCGAGCATTTCTGGCGTAAGTTCTAGGCCTATACGATGTGAGAGTTCGGCCATGTCTGAGGAGCAAGTGACGAAGAGGTGACGATGTCCGCGAATGGGTGTTCCCCGTGGATAGACATTGAGTTCGCGTCCACCTGAGGTGCGAGTGACGGCCTGATGGCGTTCTCCCACAATGCCTCGGTAATCGACTTCCAGCGAGTCTACCTCATGGGTTAGGCTATAGCGAGGAAAGTGATCATCTTCATTCAGTTCAGCAGAGGGAAGCATGAGGCGGGTGATGCGCCCTTCGTCTGGGAGATTTGCATTCTGCCTTTGAACGAGACGTTTCTGCTCCTGTTCGAAATAGTCTGCTGCGTTTTGATAGAAAAGCATGGTTTTTGTTTACGCGCTGGTTTGATTCTGGAGATCTGTTTGTTATTGGGAGGTGCTTTATTTCTCTTTCAGGGAAAGGGGTTGGGTTAGAGGAAATTATTTCTTATATAGATGGCTGTAGTTGATAGAGCGATGATGATGAGGAAGAGGATTATACGTTTCATTTTGATGAAGGAAAACGGTAGAAGGGGGTTATTCTGTGATGGTGGCTTGGGAGATTTTCCAGTCACCGTCTATTTTTTGGTAGATGAGGATGGAGTTGATTTTGTGGTCTAGTTTGACCTGGGGTGATTTGATTTGGAAGTTTAGGGTGACGTTTGCGGTGTCGTTAGTGATGTCATTTATGGTGATTTGTTTGTCCGTGATGGTGACGATGGCGGGTGAGTTGACTAGTCCGCTGTGCATCTGGACTAGTTCAGCCTTGATGAGTGTGGTTCCTAGTTCTGAGGCGTAGGGGATGTCTGCACGGTTTATGGTGAGTGTGACTTCGTCATCGAGTATGTCTCTGAAGGTGCTGGTGGTGATGGCGCCGCCGAATCTGCCATCGCCAGGTTCTTTCTGGAAACATTCGATGAGTGATTCTGTGGATCTGGTGACGACTTTAGAGTCTGAAAACCACCAGAAGTAGAGCCCTGTGCCGCAGATGATGATGATGGCGATGATCGTGAGGAGCTTTTTGTTCATGGTGTGTGGTTGCTGGGATATTTTTTATTAGAGTCGGATTGGTTTGCGATCTTTGCCTTTGCTGTCACTAGTTCTGTTAGGGGGCGTTTTCTTGGTGCTTTTGTTTGCTTCTTTCGTGTCTGGGTTGAGGTCTTCAGGGGTGATGATGTTTACTGGGGAGCCATTGGTGGCAAAGCTGAGTCTTGAGGTGGCGATGGTTTTTCCAGCTAGTTGAGGATCCTGGGTGATGACTGTGTCTGGGGTGGTCCAGATGATGTTAATTTCTTGTCTGAGGATGGCGTTGTCTTCGATGAGGATGATTTCATTGGCTCCATAGAGGTGCTTGCGGTCGATGATGAAGGCGTCTTTGAGTGTGTTGCCGATGATGGCTGCTTTTACTGGCTGGTTGATACGTAGTGGTGGAGCGCTGCTGATTATGCCGAATGGGTCTTCAATGCGGGCGATGACGAATAGTTCACGAGAGGCGGCATCTAGCTCGCCTTCGACGCGTTGGATGGAGGCTTGCCAGGTGGTTTTGTTGTTTGAGTTGATAGCATCTGTAAGGGTGACCGGGATGTTCTGGTTTCCTTGTTCGTCGATGGTGATCTGCTCTAGCTGGACAGAGGAGAGAGGGAGGCGGATCTCTGCTGCGTCTGTGGCGTAGATTTCACCTAGGTTGGAGTTAGCGCTTACTGACTGGCCTGGACCGACGAGGCGGGTACGGACGCGGCCGTTGATGGGGGCTTTTATGGATGTGCGTTGGAGGTTGATTTTGGCTTGGTTGAGTGCTGCTTGTTGTGCTGCGAGGTTTGCTTCTGCTTGGCGGAGCTGGGGCTTTCTGAGGACGAGGTCATTTGGCTCTTCATCAAAGCCGATGTCTTTCCAGTTTCTGAGGGCTTGTGCGGCGGTGGCTTTTTCCTGAATGAGTGAGGCTTCTGAGCGGGCGAGGTCAGCTTGAGCATTGATGATCTGGGCTTCGAGGTCTGAGGTGTCTAGCTTGACTAGGATATCTCCTTTTTGGAAAAAAGCTCCGTCTTGGAATTTAGGGGAGATGTAGATGACTCTGCCTGGGACGAGGGGGTTGAGGGTAGTGGAGGTTTCTGCTTTGACTGTGCCCTGGGTGTTGAGTCGTACGTGGAAGTCTATTGGGGTGAGAATGTCAGCGGTGGTTTGCTGGCCATTTGCTTTCTTTTTCTTAGATCCATGGGTTATGGATTTTTGTTTGTAGTTCCCTTGGTGAGCACTGTTGTCCTTTTTGTTTTTCTCTTGAGGCTTGGAGAAATGGTTCACCCCTAGCCATGTTATTAGAACGATGACGATGATGGGGATGAATTTTAGAAGAACATTTTTCATTTGTTATCGACTGATTTAATGTGGGGGGACTGTCATCAGTTTGAGAGATATTTTTATTTCACTTGGTAGTAGCCGTCTGGGTTATGGAGGAAGTAGGCGTCGTATGGATTTAGTCTAGGAAGGTATAGGCATGGTTTACCGTCTTTATCTAGGCTTTCGCTGAGAGGTGTGACTTTGTCTGCTTTATTGGGTTTGATGGAGTCAGGGTTGATTACGGCGGCAGTTTCTTTGATGCCGGTGACGATGTGGTTGACCCACTTTAGCTTTTGGGCGTCTGTGGCGAATTCAACCCAATCACCATCGGAATTTTTATCATACATTTGCTTGATAAATTGGTCTGTAGAGATACCCATTTTCTTAGCGACTGGTGTGGCTAGTTTTTCCCACCATTTATTAGCATTAGCTAGGGATTCTTTTTGCTGGGTGAGGTTCATGGTGGTGAAGAAGAAGCTAGAGCTAAGCTGGTGGTGGAGGATGATGGCATTTGGGTATGCGTATGATTCTTCTGCGAGGGTGGTGATGGTGGCCGCCATGGATGCGGCGAATGACTTCACAACGACATGGATGGGAGCACTGGAGCCTTCCATGGCTTTGAGAATACGGTAACCAGCCATGACTGATCCACCAGGTGAGTAGTCGATGACGATGAAGATGGGGAGTGTTTTGTTTTTGTTGTTGTAGTAGTGGATTCTGTCACAGATGTGATCTGCTGTGCTTGCTGTGACTGCGCCATTGAATGCGATACGGCGGTCAGAGATGATGAGAGTGGTGTCTTGGAGTGGGTTCTCTAGGTAGATGGGTTTGTTGTCTGCGAAGTTGGCTCTTTCTGAGTCGATCTTGATGGCTTCTAGCTCAGCTGTCTGGAGAGTGGTGTTGCGGAGTAGCTCGGTTTTCTCAAGAGCGAGAGCAGAGGAGGCGAGTGATGCTTTGCTTTTGGCGATGGATGCCTCACGTTTTAGCTTTTCTTCTAGGTCTGTTGCTGTTTTGAGTTCTGCTTTTTCGAGAGTGGCTTGCTTGAGATCTTCGATTTGTTGTTGCTCGGTGAGGAGTTCACGCTGGAGCTTGAGTTTGGATATTTCAGCGCGGGTTTCAGCGAGTTCTGCTTTGAGCTGTTCTGCGCGGAGAGCGTTTTTTTCTGTGAGTTTGGCTAGTTCTGAGTCTTTTGGCGTAGATCTCTGTGCTGCGGATGGTGTGGCTTTTAGAGGTATGGCAACTGGGGGGGTGACAACAGGAGCAGCAGTCTGAGCGACGACGGAGAATGTGGTGAGAGCAATGGCTGCGGGAATGATGATACGCTTATTCATGATGAAGGTATTATGGTTCATCGGGAAATGATAGCAAATGAAAAATATTGGGAGTCTTGCTCTGGGTTAAGGATAGAGGAGAAAGAGGAATGGCTTGGGGTGTGGTCTATGGCTTTGATTTGTGAATACTAGGGTTGGGATACTCTGGCACTTTGACAGGAATTATTCTTTATTGGTGGCTCCGATTTGTTCTTCAGTGAGTTTTTGTAGTTGTTGGGTATCTAGGTCTGGGCCGATGAGGATGGCGGAGTTTGGGACGTTGTCGTTGAGGTTTACTCTTTGTGTGTATTTGGATACTGTTGTGCCTACTCGTTCGAAGAGGTAGCGGTATTTTGGTTTTTCTGTGACTCCAATGAGGAGTTTGGTTCTGATGACGTCTGGAGGTAGGAGTGCGAGCCAGGTTCTGATGGTTTTTTCTGAT
>JALZVD010000257.1 GCA_023300205.1 Akkermansiaceae bacterium
TCACCAAAATGAACTGATGCCTCAGCGACAACCTCGCCACGAACAACATCAATAATCAAAGCAGAACAACTCTGTGTCGAAGAATCAATACCCAGCGAATAACACATAATCCCTTAAATAAACTCGTTAAGTAAATTTTCCATACGCTCCTGACGCCCACTGCCCACAACAGGTTCAGGATGAGAAAGCGCATACCTCTCCAGATCCTCGAAGCTCACCTCACCAGCCTCCACCTTCGCTCCTATATCGTTATCATAACTACTATACCGAGCCTCCACAAACTCAGACATCCGTCCGTCATTACGAATCGCAGACGCAATCTTAAGTCCACGAGCAAACGCATCCATACCACCAATATGCGCATGCATCAGATCGATCGGCTCATGAGATTCCCTGCGGCGCTTCGCATCAAAGTTCAACCCTCCAGTAGTAAATCCACCCATCTCAAGAACACAAAGCATCACCTGAGTCGTCAAATAAATATCCGTAGGAAACTGATCCGTATCCCAGCCAATAAGTTCATCACCACGGTTCGCATCAATACTACCTAACATATCCGCATTCATACAAACAGTCAGCTCATGCTCCATCGTATGCCCTGCAAGAGTCGCATGGTTCGTCTCAATGTTCAGCTTGAAATGATCCATCAAACCATACTCACGAAGGAAATTCAAACAAGTAGCAGAATCAGCATCATACTGGTGCGTAGAAGGCTCACGCGGCTTAGGCTCTATATAGAATGGCCCATCAAAACCAATCTTCTTCGCATGATCCACAGCCATATGCAAAAACGCACCCAAATGATCAAGCTCACGCTTCATATTCGTATTCAATAAAGTCGCATACCCCTCACGACCACCCCAGAACGTATAACCCAGACCATCCAGCTCCTTCGTACACTCCAGAGCCTTCTTCACCTGTGCCGCTGCATAAGCATACACCTGAGCATTCGGAGAAGTAGCTCCACCCTGCGAGTAACGCGGATGAGAGAACAAACAAGCCGTCCCCCACAGAAGCTGCACACCAGTCTCCTCCTGCTTCTCCTTCAGCCTAGCCACCACCTGGTCAAGCGCAGCATTAGACGCTGCCAGATCATTCAGCTCCGGAGCAATATCACGGTCATGCCAGCAATAATAATCAATCCCTATCTTATCAAGAAACTCAAAAAACACATCAACACGCGAAAGCGCATTCTCCACACTGTTAGACCCATCATCCCAAGGCATCTGCGCAGTCCCACCACCGAATGGATCAGACAGATCATTACGCATCACATGCCAATAAGGAGCCGCAAAACGTAAATGATCCTTCATCATCTTACCATCAACAAGCTCTTCAGCATGATAATGTTTAAATGCCATTGGATTCTTTGAGGAAGTCCCCTCAAACATAATTTTATCGCAGTCGAAGTATGATTTCATAATCAAGCTAGAATACCCACAGCCTTCATCATAGAAACCGCATAATACGCATTTATTCTGTTGATATGCGCAGAACTAAACTTCACCCTCCTCCCATGGGAAAACAAGTAGCCATCGTCATGACTGAGGTATTCTTACGCCGCCTCACACCATCTCTCATCCCCTTTGTTAGAAGACAACACGACTTCCGCATCCTAAGCATCCACCGCCCCATCGATGAGCTAAAAGCATTACTCACCGAGTTCAACCCCAGCGCCCTCATCACCGAGTGGCTACCAGACGTCACCGATCAGCTACTAGCACTAAACATCCCCACCGTCATCGCAGACACAGACACCCTATACCCAGGCGTCATCAGCATAGACGTAGATGACTGGCAAGTTGGCGCAGAAGCCGCACGTGCATTTACCCACGCCGGCTACAACAGCTTCGCCTGCCTAGGAAACTCCACCCCTTACTCCCACCAGCGCATCCAAGGATTCCGCAATGAACTAGCAACTAACGCCCAAGTCTCCATCCACCAAGAAGAATCCTTCAACACCCTCCGCTACAGTGAGGACTTCACCCAGAGCCAGCCCGGAGACGCTCTACAAACCTGGCTAGAATCACTCCCAAAGCCCGTCGGCATCTTCGCCGTCCATGACCCCCTCGGCAGATTCCTCTGCGGAGTCTGCAGAGACATCGGCATCCACGTCCCAGAAGAAATCGCCGTCATCGGTGCCAACAATGACGAACTCGTCTGCGGACTCAGCTACCCCATGCTCTCCAGCGTCTCCATCCCCTGGGACACCATCGGAGAAACCGTCGGAGAAGCCATCCGCTCACTCCTATCCTCGGAATCCACCACACCCCCAAAAGAACCCATCCTCATTCCCCCAGGCGGAGTCATCCTCCGCCACTCAGCAAACCACCTCGCCGTAGAAGACAAAACCCTCCGCCGCGCACTCACCTACTTCTCAGAACACATCCAAGAACCAATAACTATCCAGATCCTCTGCAGTGACCTCCGCATCGCCCGCCGCAGCCTAGAACAAAAATTCCGCGAGCACCTCCACTGCACCCCCTGGGAAATGCTCTGCAAACTCCGCGTCACCCACGCCAAACAACTCCTCACCAGTACCAACCACCCCATCTCCATTATCTCAGAACTCTCCGGATTCAACGACCCAGAACGTATGGCCGTAGTCTTCAAACGCATCGCAGGAATCCCCCCATCACAATTCAGAAAAGGTTTGAGGAAATAGATCCTCTGATCATCTCCTTAACTTTAACCATTGAACTACCCCTTCAGCTATTTAAACTCACTTCACC
>JALZVD010000258.1 GCA_023300205.1 Akkermansiaceae bacterium
TTTGAACCGACTCTTTTTTGATCAGCTCATCAAGATCTTCAATCGTGCGTGACTCCAAATCGAAATGGCTGACTACTCTCCAAGATTTCGCCAATTCTGTATCGAGATTACTCTCAAATTTCTCAGTTTCAGCCCTCGGTCCCGCAATGACAACTCGCTCTAAAAGATCTTCACTTGCGGCTCGTGATCTTAATATTTTTGTCGTGACCAAACTCCGTCCCCATAAAAGAACAAAGCTAAAAAGGAAACCAGAGCCTAGGATCAATCTCTTTGTATCCAAAATCCGACCAAAAACGGCAACAACTCCCAAAAGTAAAATAATGAGTAGGAGACCGCGAACCAATCCAGCCAAATTCTCACTCCCTCTTTTACTTAAAAGGCGATCATAATGACCGAATCGATCTAAGACCAAAGGGGTTAATGGGACTGCAATAAAGACAAGTAAACGCATCCCCTCAAAGCCCCCATCGGAAGATCCAGACATCCCGAGGAGATCTCGTATTGGGCCCCTTACCTGTGCTGCAATTGCAAAACTGATCCAAACGAGAATTGCATCAAACAGCTGTAAAAACTGAACCGAAAAATGTTGCTTGGCTCCCCGCATACTCATGATCCTAAATCGGTGTCGCTCTCCAGAGATTGATCCATCCCCTCACCCGCCGGGGCGATAACTATAGGCGTCAACTCTTTCAAAAACTGAACGATATGAGCTTCTGTCGCCTCTTCATCCATAGCAGTGACACCCCTTTGGCCAATCCCTTGATCGGCGTGCTTTTGGGTGATAAAGGATGAAAAGGTCACGTAAGCCCAGCGCTGATCATATCCCCGAAAGAGGCGGTCTTTAATATCCTCTGCAGTCCGTTGATAATGCCCAGAAACGATCTTATCATGTCCAATAAAGGTGTAATAAAAGGCTCTCCAGATATAGGCCTTCTTTCCATTCTCTAAAATAAGGTCCTCGAATTCATCATCCTCGTTTTTAATCCGGTAAACTTGACGGCAAATGAGTTCCTTCACAGGAAGTGCTTCTTGATCAGGTAAGATGTCTGGCCACACCAGATACCGCTCGCGAATAAATTCCCACCCCTGCGCCCTCAAGCAAACTTCGGGCCGGTGAATACTTTGGCTCAGGTTCTTCCCTGAAAATACGATCGAGGTCTCAATTGCAGAGAATTTGCCCGTTGGATCAAAATACATCATTCGCTCAAACTCGGTATCTTGAGCGAGAATTTTCTTCTCTCTGACCCCAGGTTCCTGTGGCTTTCCTACCCAATCGCCAACTGCGATGGGTAAATTTTGAGCAAGACGAGAAGCCTTCATTGCTGATGTCTCAGGAAACATCAACACAGCACCTGCAAAAATGGACACCACAAGCAGTAAAATTAATGCGCGCGCTTTCATAACGGAACTGAATCTTTCACAGGTTTTTTGGTTTTTTGGATCGAGCGTTTCACTTTTGAGGTTCGGCGCTCTTTGAAATTCAAGAGATAATCAAACAAGTAGAGTCCCGATAGAGCAATGGGGAAAAACAGCAGAAGTCCCGCCCAATCATGGTACGCTTGCTTCGCGAAATCTTCGAACCCCATCTGTGAAAGAATCAAAATCGTAAAAATTCTCAAAAAGTTACCTATGATTGCAAGCGGAAGCGAAGAAGCAAACAATAGCGCTTTTTTCCAAAGAAATTTCTGAGTGTAGTTCGCATAAACTGCCGCGATCATAATTAACGCCATCAGAGACCGTATGCCACTACATCCTTCTGCGATCTCGAGGTCGGAACCTTTAACGGTGATCGTCGAACCTGACGAAGTAAGATCCATCCCTAGGAAAATTCCTGTATGATAGCAGGCCTTTGTAATAAAGGTTTGTAAGTTTCCGGTCAGCGCTGCTTCCAAGCCTGGAACGGGAATAGTGAACCAAAAGAAAAAAGCCGGAAAAATAATCGCTTTGGCAATCTGAAACCCAAAAGAGAAAGACACGAATCCGATGATCGTGAATGGGATCCCAATCAGAGCTAACCTAGGCTGAATAGTCCGCATCGAGAGCAGAAACAGCAGCAAGCCAACTCCCAAAATGGCCAAACCCCAATACGAAGGACGGATCACTTCGTTTCTGGTCTTTTGCCATGCCATCCACGCCATCACAAAAAAGGCAAATGGGATAAACCGCCCATGTAGAAATCCATTTTGCGAATTACAAGCCCGCCACGTCCAGCCTGCCAAAGTTCTTCCAGGAGTTGTCGGGTAAGCCGGATAAATCGTGTAAACTAAGAATAAGGTGACCACTGCGATAATGGCGGGCACCATGACCGGAATCGAAAGCCCCTTGACCTCTCCCAAAACTGGGAAGCGATTTGTAGCGCTTTGGAAACTCTGATTGGAAAGGCTCATGGTCACTTTATTAACAACAATTAACCTTTTGAAGCAAGATCATTTCTTTTCTGCAGAGACAGGGGGCGGCGGAAAAACGACATCATCTTTTGTCCACATTTTGCCGTCTTTGCCGGCTGAATAGATCTCGAATTTCAGCCCGTTGATTCGATGGAAAAACAATGGCATTCCAAATCTGTCGACTAACTTTCCGGTAGTATTGATTGCGAAATGGGACTTTGGAATCCAAGTGATTTTTTCGGGATTCCCTCCACTCAAAAAAGACGTAATTTCACGATTCCCGGGTAGGAAGAAGGAATCAAAATTTTTGAAGAGTAGCTGGCAGTCATTGAGTAACAGAGAAACAGCCTCCAAATCGCTAAGTATCGAAGAGTCCTCACTCCCATAGTCTTCAAGAAATACTGACCGACAAATGAGTCGCCCTTTTACTGGGTCTTCGCTACTTACGAGACGCGTATCTTCATTTTTCTCGTGAGGTTGGTGATATTCCGAATCTGCACGAATCATGAAAAACCACACCACACTACAGGTCGCTACCAAGACAACTCCGCCCTTTGTCAATCTTCCAAGTCTGTTCATCCCAAATCCATCAGATCCAATGGCGCTTCCGGACTGGCTAGATCATAAAATCGGCCCAAGTTAGGGAGAACTAAGGGCAAGCTAGACTTTGAGACCCCCATCCAGAGTGCTAGCTCGGCAAAGTATTCATCCACAGAGGTCGTGGGAACCAGCCGGCCACGTCCGGAATCCAAAATACTCCCCAGAGCCAGCTCAGGATAATCCCCATAAACCTTATTTCCATTCACCGCACCACCTACCACGATTTGATTACCGCCCCAGGCATGGTCACTTCCTCCTCCATTTGGAGAAAGAGTCCGTCCAAAATCGGAAGCCGTAAACAAGGTCACCTTATCACTCACACCCATTGCCGTCATCTCAGTCTGAAATTCTCCGATCGCTTCGCTCAATTGCTGAAGCATTGTTGGGTGCTCATCAAGGGAGCTGTGATGATCCCATCCTCCCATCTGCACAAAGAAAGTCTGGCGTCTTTTTGATAGCGAGGAGCGGGCCGCGATCGTTTCGGCAACATCTTTCAGTTGAAGGGAGAGAGGATTGGTTGAGCTGAACGAGCCAGAAGCTGCTGGCACAGCTTCTAATGCAACCCGATATTCTTCTGAGGCTGAAATCGCATCTAGCGTCCGGCTCGCAAAGGCTCTCTCAAATACATTCCCATACTCAGCTTCCAGGATATCTGTCACGGTCGCTCTGCGGCCCACGAAAGTTGAAACAGGATTATTCCAATTAGCGATTCCCGGCGTCGATCCCGGTGATTTTGAGAAAATTGAGGTGTTCTCACTACTCTGGAAAAGGTTAATTCCAGCTAGGGAAATATTGATCGAAACTCCGCTGACTCCGTTGAGGTCTTTGATCAAATCACTCATACGCCCACCCCATCCGGATGCTGGTGAACGAGTTTCAGGCAGAGATGACTGCCAATGTTTCTGCTGGTCAGAGTGCGAAAAGAGCCCCTGAGGAACTTTCGTCGTTCCAGCCTGAATACCGGCAACAGTTGATGGCTCAACAAGAGTTCCAACATTACAAACAAGGGCAGCATCCCCAGCAGCATAGAGGGAATGGAGCTCCGGCATGTTTTTATGCAGTCCCAATTTCCGTCCATCAGGCAGAGCATTAGGCAAAGGTGTAAAATCAGAAGATGGAAGCGCGATGGTTCCTCGTGCTGAGGCGTAGGCGGCATAGTCATCTGCGCTCACCGGAGTGACCATATTGAATGAATCGTTTCCGCCTGCTAAAAAAACGCAGACGAGAGCCTTGTAATTATCACCCTCGTCCGTTTCATCCGCCGCAAGACTTCCTGTCATACGGAGGCTCAAGATCGAAGACATTGCCGAAATCGAGCCCACGGAAGCGCAACTTGCTTCGCCTAAAAATTGACGTCGCGTTGACCTCTTGACTCTCTGCTTCATGCTATTTTAGAATGGTGAAATTGGGAGAATTTACAATGTAGCGAACACTGTCTAAGACTCGAGTCGTTACGTTACTTACGGGGTCGACTCGCGCCCGAATCGCCGCCCTGAGTTCAGGAGACATTTGCCCAAAAGCTAAGACAATTCCAAGATGATCCAAAAGGGCATCGATATCCGGAGCAAGCAGCCGTTCTGCATCGTAATCCATTTGCCAGCCAAAATGCCCCACGATCGAGACCGCCAAACGGTCGAAGGTATCGAGAAGGGCGCTTGAGGTTGCAATCTCCAATTCAGGAGCGAAGAGGCCATTGTCCCTCAATTCCCCTACTGGAGAATGATCAGGTGAATAGAAATTGAAGACCGTGGGTGATGACATGATCAATTGGCCTAGATCACTCTGCACCGATCCAATCAGAAGGCCATATGTTGTCGAAGTTTCCGGCGAGCCGAATGCTCTTAATAGGTGAATCATTCTCAGCAGCGGTTCACGGACTTTCCCCGAAAATTCTGAGGCCCCGCCAGAGCCTCTTGCTTCGGGATCTAAGAGAATCGCTCTCACCACTTTCTCGAGATTCCCCTCGCTCCGATTCCAAGCCGCCGTAACCCGCGCGATATACTGCGAACTCGGATTAGAAGAAGTCATTCTTTGGATTAATAAACGGCTAATAAAAGGGGCCATATTCGAATGGGCACACAGCGCATCTAAGGTCATTTGGACATCCTCATCGCCTGTCAATCCATCAGGAATGACCACATCTTGGAATAAGATCTTCGCCCCTACTTCGTGCTCTTCACTCCACACCTTCATTGGAAAA
>JALZVD010000259.1 GCA_023300205.1 Akkermansiaceae bacterium
TGGTCGGACTGGGGTAATTAACCCGAAAATACGACCAAATGAGTAAACGAAAACGACGGCATCTGAGTGCCGAATTCAAAGCCCGAGTCGCCCGATAGGCGATGGAGAATCAGAAGACGATTCAACAAATCGCCAAAGACAACGACATCGCCCCGACGCAAGTCAGCGCTTGGAAAAAAGAGCTAGAGAGTCACATCAGCGAAATCTTCGAGCGTAAAAACACCACCAACGAGTCTGCGGTGAACTTCGAAAAAAAATCAGCGCGACTCGAACGAAAAATCGGGCAACTCCTCATCGAGAAAGAATTTCTTGAGGGAAAGTGCGAGGAGCTGGGGATCGGCACGAGCGAAAAGCCATGATCACACCGAACCACCCCAAGCTCTCAGTTCGGCGTCAGAGCAAGTTGCTCAATGTGAATCGAAATCGGCTTAAAAAGCCGCCTGGTAAACTGATACGTATCGACACTGAGCTGGTCCGTCTCATCGACGGGATTTATATGGAATGTCCATTATACGGGCAGCGCCAATTACGAAATAAACTCGAAAAACTGGATCATCACGTTGGACGTAGCCGGATCCGGCGTCTCATGAAAATTATGGGTATTGAGGCTCTTTGCCCTAAGCCGTCGACCAGCACGCCGTCACCAGCCCATAAGAAATATCCCTATCCTCTCCGAAATGTGAAAGTCACCGAGGTCGATCAAGTGTGGTGCATCGACATCACTTATATCCCAATGCCTCAAGGACACTGTCACCTCGTAGCGATCATGGAGTGGCATAGCCGGGCGGTGCTCGCGTGGGAGGTAAGCAATAAAATGGACACTGGATTTGCCTCAAAGCTCTCCAAAGAGCGTTTGAGCGGACAGGCCGTAAACCCAAGATTTTTAATGCCGACCAGGGCTCTCAATTTACGAGTCCCGAATGGGTGGAAGCGATTGAAGGAAACGGAATCAAAGTGAGCATGGACGGCAAAGGCCGCTGGATGGACAACGTGTTTATCGAGCGTCTCTGGCGAAGCGTCAAATATGAGAAGCTGAGACTTTGGAGCTATGAGACAGTCGGAGAAGTCTCGGAACTCGTGTCCGATTGGATGGAGTTCTATAACCATCGCCGAAGCCACACCGCTCTGGGAGCCCAGTCACCGTGGGCTGTCTACGAGCCTGGAATCAAAATTAAAACAGCAGCCTAAAATCGCCCCTACCGGATCAGCTCGGTCATCAACAAAACCAAGAATCTACTGGCTACAAAAACGGGACCACTTCAGGTTACACGGATTATTGTCTTGTCGGGGTCGTCTCATAGCTCTAAAAGATAGACGCTATAAATGAAGATAATTATTTCATCCCTCGGAGCCGATCACCGCTTTTCTTTCCTGAAGATCCAGAAGCGGGGTTTGGAAGATCAGGATCGAGTCGACGGAAGTTTCTCAAGAGGACAGGAGGGGCGACAGCCGCCGCTTTTTTAACTTGGCAATCGTCTGTTCAGCGCGTAAGAGCAGAGGAAGATGAGGTAAATGAGTCTAAGGTAAGTATCGAGTGGGAATATTCAATCAGGTGCAAACAAGATCCCTCCCACTTCGGGCGATCTGAGGTGAAGGAGATTTCCCCCGGCACTTACCTATCATCAGATGTGACTCATTTCGGCGATGATAATGCAATTAAGGTGAGGATACTTGGGCAAGGTCCTGAGACTGGGAACATTGCTACCTCTCACAATTATCGAGGTTTCGTAAGAGGCATTGTTTCTGATGACATCGATGACGGGACCTCCCTAGCAGTCGAGGATCCGAAGCAGCCACCCTTTCCGCAAAACTCTACTGACTTAGATTCTGATGATGTGAAGTTTGATAGACAGGTGACATTAGGAATTACCACTCTCACTCTTATTGACGGCAAGGAAGGAGAGTGCTCTTGGTCACCTGATCCCGTTAAAATTTCCACTCAGTCTGGTACTGCGAAATTAGACGGAATCGAGACTAACGATATCCAACCTGTGTCGGTCTCTGGCGTAATTTCCCCGCTTCTTCAGTTCGAAGGTCTGGCAAGTACTCAGGCGTCGGCAGCAACTACGGAATTGAGCTTAACTTGGGCAAATGTTGGCGTGAGCTTTGCCACTAAAAAGCCAGTGGTCACGAGCAAGGCAGACCAACACATGAATTGGACCATGGATGTCGTGAAGAGGGAAAAAGATAAGTATGCAGATCCTCAGGAATGCTGGGTGTATCACACAGAGGTAACGCTCAAACTTGAGCCAAAATCAGCTAATTAAGTAACCAGAAGCAGATGCTCTTGAAAATACTATCAGTCACTGGAGCCATAGTTCTTATCGTTACCCTTACTTGGTTTTGGGGGAGTGGGCGATCTGAGGTTCCTGATCAATCTACTTCTGCCGAGATTACACGGGGGGCTACTCGTCCCCGCTCCACCGAGAAAAGACCACAGGCTACCCTTGAAGGCGGAATAAGCAAACGTGAGGTAATATTCAGCGACGACGGGTCGGTTAGCTTTGATGCAATGTTTGGGGAGCCTGATGCTAACGATGTAATTCTGTTTAAAAAGCTAGTTAGATCAGGTTACCTAACTTCGAAGGAGCTATTTGACCTCGCTGAAAGTTGCCCCCATGATGGTGTTCGGAAGACGTTCAACAGGCACTTGTTTGCTTTTTTGGGGGAGTCAAATGATCTTGATGCTCTAGCATTCATCGATTCTATCAGTCGCGGGAGAGATAGAGATTCTGTTGCCTCCTACTATCTTGGGTCATTTCAAGATCAGGGCTCAATCGGGATTGTCATGGACTGGATTGTCGAACGTGATTTTGACGAAGATCGCGTCACCTATTTGAATGACATAAAGCATCAACTTTATCACTTGTCTGCTGGCGAACTAAAGAGCCAGCTCTCGCAGGTAGATGGAAAGATGAAGAAGGAGTTGTTTGAAATCTATTCTTATAAGATCGGTGCAGCTGTCGCAGACGAGGCAAGCTTCGTGAGAAATTTAGAATTAGTCAAAGATGGAAGTGTCAAGGCTTATCTAACCGCGGTCTCAAACAAAGATAATGAACTTTTGGCTAACCTTGTCAGAGATGGGGTGGTGACCGGTCAGGTAAAGTCACAGGCTGGAGAGTTAGTCGCTCATTCCTACAGTAGAGAAAATCCAGCCAAAGCTTTGAGCTTTATAGCAGAAGCCTTTGCTGATTCAGGCAATTCTGCCAATCTTTCCAAGCAAGTAATTAATCACTGGCTAATTCAAAACCCGGAAGCAGCGACAACACACGTTCAATCCATGAAGAGTGGACGCATACAAGAAGCCGGAGCTGATGCCATTATCAATTTTCTTACTCTGAGGAATGCTACAGATGAAGTCGAAGACTGGAAGCGATGGAAAGAACTAAACTACAGCAAGTGATGAAAAAAATAACTTTATTGGTCTTGGATTCAAAACTGAAGTGCAACGTTTGAGGTTGGAAAAAAGCCAGGGCTTGAGAGACGCTCTGCTTCAATCGCCAAACCGAAGACAAAGTGAATCAATACAAGCACCTGACC
>JALZVD010000260.1 GCA_023300205.1 Akkermansiaceae bacterium
GCTCCATCATCCCCCTTAAAATTATAATCCGTCTTCGTCTTATTCGTACAATAATAACCAGCCTCACGGAAATAAGAAACATACCCCTTATACTTACCAGAAATCTTATGCCTACTCCGCATATGCTGCGTCCCCTGACTCACCGCATAACTCCCGTTCAAAATCGTCGAACGCGCCACCGCACACACCGGAGAATTAGAATACCCATGCTTAAACAACACCCCACCTGCTGCCAACTTATCCAAATGCGGAGTATCCGCATCCTCACACCCATAACACCCTATCCACCCATAATCATTATCCTCAGAAGTAATCCACAAGATATTCGGCCTATCCACAACCCCAGCAGAGACAAACGACAACCCAACAAAAACAAACAACAAAAGATTTTTCCACATACCTCAAAATAAGAGCCTAATACCAAAAGGAAAGAAAATTATAAATCCGAGAAACACCTAAATCATCACTCCACAAAAATCCTCTGTTCCTTACGCCGTAAAAATCTCCCACCAGGTAAATTAATCTTCGCAGCCCTATCAGAATCAATCAACCCAAGCGCGGACTCCACCAGATCATGACTAATATTACCCACCTTACACTCCCTAAGATAACGATGCAGAATCCGCCTCTGAATAACACTCGGCACCTCACTCACACTCGGTAAATACAACCTTCCCTGAGGATCTAACATACTAGCATAATCAAACGTCTCCTGAATAAAACGTTCATTCTCCTCCGCATGCTTAAGAGACTTCAGCACAGCCTGCACCACCTCTCTCCCCATCACATCCCTCAACAACGGCAACACCTCATTCCGCATCCTATTCCTCACAGCAAATGACTCCGCATTACTAGCATCTTCCCGATAACTCAACCCATGCCTAGATACATACGCATCTATCTCCCTCCGCCTCACATGAAGCATTGGCCTAACAAGGCTAAGATCTTTTTCCGCAAAAAAAGTCTCCACCTGCATCCCTCTCAACCCCGCAGCCCCCCTCAGTAAATGATACAAAACCGTCTCCACCTGATCATTCGCATGATGCCCCAGCAGCACACCATCACACCCATACCTCTCACACGCCACAGAAAACACCTCATGCCTAGCCTCCCTTGCAGCCAACTCCACACTCTTCTTCTCCTCCTCCACAATCTTTGAAACATTCACCCGCTTCACAAAAATAGGTAACCCATACCCCTCCGCTAACTCCCTAACCAACTTCTCATCACCATCAGAATCCTTCCCCCTCAACCCATGATTCACATGACAAACCACCAAACTGTTAGAATCTCGTAACCTCCCATCACCAACACAAGCATCAAGCAACGCCACAGAATCCCTCCCCCCAGACACAGCCACTAACCATCGCTTTGAAGCTGCTCCCTCTAACCACTCTGCATCTAGAAATCCCATCGTCAATTACCCCTATGCAAAACTCAGTGGGAAGAAAATATTTAACAACATCGTCAGGAAAAAATTCACAATCAAAATAGCCAGTGCCGAGAACACCATCGCATTCGTCGTACCCTTACCCACACCCACAGCACCATTCTTAGCCTTAAGACCCTGATGACATGAAATCACCACGATCAACATCCCAAACGCTCCTCCCTTAATCATCGAAATAATAATATCAATCAACTCCGTCCGTGCCACCAAATGAAAATTCCAATACGCATACGGAACATCAAAAATCTCCACACCAATAAAAATAGAAGACAATATACCAAACCCAACCGACTCACCAATCAACAAAGGAATCGAAATCGCCATCGCCAAAAACCTCGGAGTCACCAAATAATCCACAGGATGCACATCCATCGACCGCAGAGCATCCACTTGCTCAGTCACCTTCATTGTCCCTATCTCCGCAGCCATCGCAGCACCCACCCTACCAGATAACATCAGACCAGTAATCGTAGGCCCCAGCTCTCGCAGCATTCCCACACCCACCAGACCACCACCCATCGTCTCCATCCTAAACTGCTCCATCTGGAACAGAGCCTGTGCAGTCAGCACAGACCCAGTAAACGCACCAGTCACAATCACCACAATCTGAGACTTAAAGCCGATCTCCACAATCTGCTGCATAAACTGACTCCAGCGAAACTTTCCAAAAATCAAAGACCTTACCACCTCCATCGTCAGATCTACCAGCTCACCTAAGTAAGTAAGAAAGCTGATCACCAAACGACCTAAGAAGCGGACTAAAATCATTAATAAAATAAATTAAAACGTTCGCACATCCGCCACCTTACCAGTGACTGCAGCCGCCACAACCATCGCAGGACTCATCAGAATCGTGCGCCCAGATGGACTACCCTGCCTACCCTTATAGTTTCTGTTAGATGAACTCGCGCAGATCTGATCTCCCACAAGCTTATCAGAATTCATCGCCAAGCACATCGAGCACCCAGCAGATCTCCACTCAAATCCAGCCTCACGGAACACATCCGCTATGCCCTCTTGCTCACACTGATGCGCTGTGATCTGTGACCCTGGCACAGCAATAGCCTTCACTCCATCAGCCACCTTTCTTCCCTTAAGGATACCAGCAGCCTCACGGAAATCAGAAAGCCTCCCATTCGTACAAGAGCCCAAGAAAGCAACATCAATAGGAATCTCAGTAACAGGCATCCCAGCAGGCAACCTCATATACTCAAGCGCCTCCTGGATACTAGCACGCTCCTCCGGACTCTCCGCCTTCTCAGGATCAGGAATCATCTCAGAAATGCCAACACCATGATCAGGGGAAATACCCCAAGTCACCGTAGGCTCTATATCCCCAGCAGCAAAATCCACCACATCATCATACTCACAATCACCATCAGAGGCAAAAGACTCCCACCGCTTCACAGCCTCACCCCACTCAGCTCCCTTAGGCGCATACGGCTTACCCTCCAAATAATCAAAAGTAGTCTTATCCGGATTAACATACCCACAACGCGCTCCACCCTCAATAGACATATTACAAACCGTCATCCGCTCCTCCATCGTCATCCGGTCAAACACATCACCACCATACTCATAAGCAAATCCTATCCCCCCCTTAGCTCCCAAATGACGAATGATATGCAAGATCACATCCTTAGCATACACGCCAGGTTTTAAATCACCATTCACATTCACCCTGCGCACCTTCAGCTCATCCATAGCCATCGTCTGCGTCGCCAACACATCACGCACCTGAGTCGTCCCAATACCAAAAGCTATCGCTCCAAAAGCACCATGAGTCGCCGTATGTGAGTCACCACACACAATCGTAGTTCCAGGCTGAGTGATACCCTGCTCAGGCCCAACCATGTGCACAATACCCTGCTGACCAGTCCCAAGAGAAAAATACTTAATCCCATACTCCTCCACATTACGCTTCAACTCATTAATCATCGCCTCCGCCAAAGGATCCTCAAATGGCTGCAACTGATTATCCGTAGGAACTATATGATCCACTGTAGCAAACGTTCGGTCAGGAAACTTCACACCCAACCCCAGATCTCTAATCATCCCAAATGCCTGCGGTGAAGTCACCTCATGAATCAAATGTGAACCAATGAAAAGCTGAGTTCTTCCATCCCCTATAGTGCCCACCGTATGAGCATCCCAAGTCTTTTTATATAATGTTTTTGCCATGTTACCACTGTCCTTCTTCGTCTCCGCAGAGCTTGCATCCTATTCCCCAGAAAGTCAAGACACCCGCTAGTAATACAAATAACCAAATCAACAAAACACCAAACCCTTTACCCCTTTAACTTTCTTATTTAAACTCACACCATGAAAAATCTCCTCTTCATCTGCTCCATGAACCGCCTCCGCAGCCCCACAGCAGAGACCATTTTCTCCGAACTCCACCACATCTCAGTCGACAGCGCCGGCATAAACCGCAGCGCAGAAGTCATCCTCAGCGCCGACCAAATAGAAGCCGCTGACCTCATCCTCGTCATGGAAAAAATGCACCTCCGCAAGCTCAACGAGAAATACCGTAAATACCTCAAAGGCAAACGCATCATCACCCTAAACATCCCAGATAACTACCCCTACATGGACCCTACCCTCATCACCATCCTCCAAAAGAAATGCCAACCCTACCTCTAAAAACCCCCCATCAACCCAAGCACAAAACCCAAGTAACCCAACGCTCACTAATCACCAATAACAACCTTTCCCCCATCCTCATTCACATTCACAAACGTAACATTCGTCGAGAAAATAGTATCCCCATCCTGCACCCTACTACAAAAAACCCCCACATGATAAGTCACAGAAGTCCTACCCACCTTCACCCGCTCACACCGGATCACCAGAATTGACCCATTCCCCACACCATGCTTAAAAGCCACCTCACCCATCCCTATCGTCACAAACCTACAATCTGGATAATCCAAGCTCGCCGCAATAAAACTCGCCTCATCCACCCAGCTCAAAAGCTTCCCACCAAATAAAAACCCATACTGATTCAGATCAGTCGTCATCACCAGCCTACTCGTTTCATGTCTCATCGTTTCTCAAGAACCTATATTTAATTTCGGAGAGATCTCCACCCGCTTATAACGAGCAGAAGACTTCGGCGAATGCGTCTCCACCGGCTCACCCTCTAGCGCATGATGCACTATTCTTCTATAATAAGCATTCAACGGCCGCGTCCTAATAGACTTACCGGTATCCCTCACCTTCACCGCCAGCTCTCTAGCCTTCTCCACCAGATCATCCTCCTGCTCCAACCTATAACCATCACAGTCCACCTTCACCCGCGGAGCATCCGGATAATGCTTCTGTAAAATCCTATTCACCAAATACTGAATATCCTCAAGCCTATCACCATTCCGCCCTATCACACACTTGCTATGCTCAGTCGTGATCTGCAAGCACAACCCATCATCCTGCTCCTCCCCAGCCACCTCTATCTCAAATCCCAGATGACACATCATCGTTATCAAAATTTTCTCAGCTGCCAATTCCCACTTCATAACTCCACCATAGAGCTAAGTTTTCCCCAGCGCAACTTAGAAAAATGCTTGCTGACACAACCCCATATCCCTAAAAACCATTCAAGCTATCAGTAATTACAAAATATCGCACCATGTCAGATAAATCAAACATCCACCTCATCCACGGCACAGACGATGGCGCAGTCGCAGAAGCCGCCATCAAGCTCTTCAACCAGCTCAAACCCCCAGAAGGTGATGACTTCGCTAACGACATTATCGATGGTAACGCGGACAACGCAGAACACGCACACCAAATCTCACTAGACACAATTCAAGCCCTCCTCACACTCCCATTCTTCGGCGGCGCAAAAGTCGTCTGGCTCAAGCGCGCTAACTACATGGGCACAGACCGCACCGGTGAAGCAGCACGCGCCAAAGAAGGCCTAGAATCACTCCTAGAAATCCTAGAAAAAGGCATCGGGGACGACATCCAGTTCATCATCTCTGCCACAGCCATCCACAAAAGCCGCAGACTCTTCAAATACCTCAAAGCTAATGCAAACATCATCGAGCACAACAGACTCGACACCTCAAAAGAAGGCTGGGAAGAACAAGTCGCCATACTCGTAGAAAAACGCGCTTCATCACTCAACCTCAACTTCGAGCCAGACGCCATGGAGCTCTTCGTCGCACTCGCCGGAGAAGACACCCGCCAGATAAAATCAGAACTAGAAAAGCTAGACCTATACACCGGCTCAGAACGCAACACAGTAAACATAGACGACGTCCGCCAACTCGTCCCCCTCTCGCGCCACGGAATCGTCTTCGAGATCGGCAGCGCCATCCAGAAAGCAGACGCCACCCGCGCCCTAGAGCTCATCGACCAACAACTCGCCAGAGGTGAATCCGCCATCGGTATCATCCGCGCATCACTCATCCCCACCATCCGTAACCTCTTCATGGCAAAAGCCGTCCAGGAAATGTTCCCTAACCAGCAGCTAGACCGCTTCAACATCGCTAAACTCCTCGGCTCACTCCCCAACAGCGACACCCAATGGCTCCCCCAGAAAAAAACCGGCGGAGTCAACACCTGGTCACTAGCATTCGCCCTCATCCCCGCCAGAGCCTACCCCATGTCAGCACTCAGAAATGCCCTAGAAGCATCACTCCAAGCAGACAAAAACCTCGTCACCACAGCCCTAGACCACCGCATGGTCCTCCACCGCCTCATCGTAGAGCTCATCTCCACCTCCACCAAAACCCAACGCCGCGCCTCATAACCCCAACGTAGCATCGACCTCCCGGTCGATAAGCCCACCCCACACAACCCAAGCCACCATCGCTCCTCTCCACTCAACCAACAAACCTCTAACCATTTCCACACCGCCATGCACATCCTCATCGCCCTCATCATAGGAGCTACCGCCGGTCTCCTTGGTGCACTCTGCGGAGTCGGCGGAGGTATCGTAATGGTTCCCGCATTCACCGCAGCACTCGGCATGGAGCATAAGAACGCCATCGCCACCTCCCTCGCCATCATCGTCATCACCGCAATCGTCGCCACACTAAACAACGCCCGCCCTCAATCCGCCGCTCAGATAGACTGGCCCATCGTAGCCATCGCCGCATCAGCTGCAGCACTCGCATCATGGTATGGCACAGACCTCATGCACCAACTCAGATCACCCATCCTAAACAAGATCTTCGCCATCACACTCATCACCTTTGGAATCAAAATGCTCATCACAAAGTAATCTAGACCGAGTTCACAAATGACTAGAGGGAAAACGATACCTCCAGATCATTTTCCTTACACCAACCAACAAGAGCCTCCCGCTTTTTCCTCTCTTCAAAGGCATACCATTGATCTAATAGATGATTCTTTGTCAGAAAACTCCTAAACCTACCGTAAGCACCTCTGCTAGAAAAAATAGCTCTTATCTCATCATATTGATCAGGAACAGTATCCGCGAAATCCATCACCAACACCTTCCCCAGATCTAAGTTATACTTACTTGGCAAATGAACATAATCCGCATTTTCCTCAATGTTATCAACGGGACAAGGATCACCAGTATGAGGCTCACCATCACAGACTATCTCACCAGTCAGCTTTGATACATAAACACCAATTTCACCACTACCATCTTCAAAGGCTTCATAACCCCACTCTAATTTACTATAATCTACAACTGTCATCAATTTCGTTTTTCTCTAGGAAGATAACCTACTAAAATACCCACCTTAAACCCAGTTTTAAAAGCTAAATAATCTGTCACACATCACTTTACACTTTACACACTCAACCTAAAACTCCAAACAAACAACACCATGTCTCTACCTAAACTATACATTCCAGGACCAGTCGATATTGCACCAGAAACCTACGCAGCTATGGCGGAACCCATCATCGGCCATCGTGGCGGAGACTTCGAAGCTCTCTACGCATCCATCCAGCCTAATCTCAAAAAAATCGCCGGCACTGAGCGCAACGTCTACCTATCCACATCATCAGCATGGGGAGTCATGGAAGCAGCCATCAGAAACCTCGTCCAGAAAAAAGTCCTCAACCTCTGCTGCGGTGCATTCTCAGACAAATGGTACGGAGTCGCTAAATCATGCGGTAAAGACGCAGAAAAAATCCAAGTTGAATGGGGCCAAGCAATCTGCCCAGACGCAGTCCGCGCCAAGCTAAAAGAAGGAGGATTCGACACCGTAACACTCGTCCACAACGAAACCTCAACAGGCGTCCTGAACCCACTCGCTGAGATCGCTAAAGTCGTCAAATCATTCCCTGACGTCCTCCTCGTAGTAGACACAGTCTCATCATTCTCCGCAGTACCCACACCCATGGACGAACTCGGAATCGACGTCCTCCTCGCAGGCGTTCAGAAAGCACTCGCTCTCCCTCCTGGACTCGCCATCTTCGGTGTTTCAGAAGCAGCACTCGAGCGCGCCAAGACCACAGAAAACCGTGGCTACTACTTTGACTTCCTAGAATTTGCCAAAGCAGACGCAGGTAACAACACACCATCCACACCATGCATCGCTCTACTATACGCACTACGTCAGAAAGTAAACGCAATCGTTGAAGAAGGACTAGAAAACCGCTACGCACGCCACTCCAAGCTAAACGGCATGCTAAACGACTGGGCAGCTAAATACGGCCTCAAAAACTTCGCCCCAGCCGGTGCAGAATCACAATCACTCATCTGCCTAGACAACCAAGACGGCCGCCTAGACGTCCCAGGATTTATCAAAGCACTCAGAGCCAAGCACAACCTACTCATCAACGGTGGATACGGTAAATGCAAAGGAATCACATTCCGCATCTCTAACATGGGCAACGAAACACAAGAATCCATGACCCACCTCATCACCTGCCTAGACGACGTCATCTCAGACTTCATCAAAGCATAAAAAGTGGCATCGACCTCCCGGTCGATAAGCCCACCAAAGCACCAAGCCACAACCCAAGAAACCTAAAACCTAA
>JALZVD010000261.1 GCA_023300205.1 Akkermansiaceae bacterium
AAGCCAATCTGTCTAGTCGGAACGAAATCACTCACTGGAACTACGAATCTAGCGCCATTCTCTAGCATTACTCATCTGGGTTCTAATCCGATGCTTATGGGAATGGTGACGCGTCCTGACACAGTAGAGCGGCACACCTTGCGTAATATTTTAAGCACAGAATCTTGGACGCTGAATCATGTCCATAGAGAGATACTCGAGCGAGCTCACCAGTGCTCAGCTCGCTACCCTGATGAGATTTCTGAGTTCACAGCAGTAGGACTAAGCGAGGAATTTTACCCAGAGATATCAGCTCCTTTTGTAAGGCAAAGCCGAGTTAAGTATGCTCTAGGTCTCGAAGATATAGTAGACATTAAGGCGAATAATACTAAACTGGTCATCGGACGCGTCCAGCTTGTCATTATGCCTGAAACTAGCTTCCGAGCCGATGGAGGTATCGACCTAATAGAAACTGAAGCACTCGCATCTACAGCACTAGACACTTACTTCTCTGTCAGTAAGGTCGCTCAGCTGCCCTACGCTAAACCTTAATCTAGGAAATGAATATCCCCACAGATCAACAACGTATAGACGCACGTCAAAAGCCTAAATCATCCGTAGTCATGCGGCAGGATTGGAGTCACTTACTCTTTCTTCACTGGGAGGTTTCTCCTGAGGAAATCCAAGGCAGACTACCCGAGGGCCTTTTCGTAGATACTTACGAAGGTAAGGCTTACCTGGGGGTGGTGCCATTCTTCATGGAGAAAGTTCGACCGTCTTACCTGCCTTGCGTTCCTGGCTTATCATGGTTCCAAGAGCTAAATCTCAGAACTTACGTCCACGATAAACACGGCAGGCCAGGGGTCTGGTTCTTCACCCTAGATTGTGATCAATGGCTAGCGGTGAAGATAGCGCGTATGCTATTTCACCTACCTTACAACCATGCGAAAATGTCATCTACGGTGAAGGCAAACTACCTCATCTATAAATCACAGAGGAAAGGGGATTCTACCGAACAAGTTTTCAAATACCCAGAGACCTTAACAAATAAGCAAGAAGCCGAAGTCGGAACACTAGAATTTTTCTTGTTAGAACGATATCGTTTATTTAGTCAACGTAAGAATGGGAGTATTTATGAAGGTCTAGTTCACCACCAGCCCTACCAGTATGAGTACATCGAGAAGTCTCCACAACCAACTGAACTATTCTCACTCTGCGGTTTCAATGAACCGGACGACGCTCCCGTTTCAGCGATGATAGCAGCTACTGTTACAGTGAAAATTCACCCTCTCAAAAAATCTACCTAACAACCTCTTTACAGTAATGACTCCCTCACGAACTAAAGAAGTCATCATTATCGGTGCAGGTCTCTCAGGTCTGGCCTGTGCTCTAGAACTTATAAAGAACGGGGTCAGTGTCCAGTTACTAGAACAAGCTGACGCTCCTGGAGGAAGAGTTAGGACTGATGAGGTAGAAGGCTTTCTTCTAGACCGTGGTTTCCAAGTTTACCTAGACGCATACCCTAATGCGGGTCAGCTGTTAGACTTAGCTGCACTGAACCTCAAGTCATTTGAACCCGGTGCCATCATATTTGAGAAAGGGAAGAGGCATCGACTAATGGATGTCTTTCGTCGTCCACTTAGTGTGTTTACTAGCGCCTTCTCACCAATTGGTAATATTATCGATAAGGCATTAGTCGCAAAGCTACGTTTTTCTCTCCAGTTCAGTTCTGTAGAGGAAATCCAGCAGCGCGAAGATCTATCAACGGAGATCTATCTCAAACAATTTGGCTTCAGCGATGCCATGATCAATCACTTCTTCCGGAGCTTCTATGGAGGTATCTTCCTAGAAAATGAGCTCCGTACATCTAGTCGGATGTTTGAATTCACCTTTAAAATGTTCACTGAAGGCTCAGCGACACTACCTGCTAGAGGTATGGAAGAAATCCCGCGTCAACTTGCGGCTCGCTTACCAGATGGAACTCTACGCTGTAATACCATCGTGTCTGAGATCAATGCACATGAAGTCACATTATCAACGGGAGAAAAACTAAGCTCTGATCAATTAGTCCTGGCAGTGCCTTCCGACGCAGCTCAGAAGCTATTGCCATCCCTAGACCTTACTATAATGAAATGGAGGTCGGTTACTAATTGTTACTTTGCAGCTCCAGACTCTCCACTTAATGAAGCGATAATTGCTTTATCTGGAGATCCAGATAGCCTAATTAATAATGTCTCAGTGCCTTCCGATCTTTCATCACAATACGCGCCTGAAGGTCAGTCACTAGTTTCAGTCTCAATTTTAGGTCTTCATGATGAGCCAGACTTTCTATCAAAAGTCCTTAGCGAACTAACCAAATGGTATGGCGACCAAGTTACCAGCTGGAGACACCTCCGCACAGATAGAATAGAAAGAGCACTCCCTGAGCAGACACCAGCCACTAAACCTCCCGCTGAGAGGGCAGGTGGTATATACCTCTGTAGTGATCAACACACCACCAGCTCAATAGAAGGGGCAATTATCTCTGGACAGCAAACCGCAAAACGAATTTTAAAGCAAAGATCTACAGGAAGCGTGTAATACGTATAAGTAATAACTCTATTTCAGGGCACAAAAAAGCCTGAGGAATTAGAAAATCTCAGGCTATTTTTGACTTGATAAAAAGTACGCAGACTGGGACTCGAACCCAGGACCAATTGGTTAAAAGCCAACTGCTCTACCAACTGAGCTATCTGCGCTTTTTTGTTGGATTTACTGTTTGTAATGTGCGCCCTTTCGAGCGCCGCAGAGAGATAGTTAAAAATGTGTAATTTGGCAAGACACTTTTTCACTTTTTTCATTTTAATTTTTGATGGTGCACTAAAGATGGAGGGTGGGGTGAAGGGAAATGGCTGAAACAGAAATTGTTGAGAAGTTTTAGGGTGGTGTTGGATGATGGTTAAAATAGGTTGCCTGAAAATGATCTTGTACTATGAGGTGGGTGGTTTGGGGTTCAGAGGTGGGTTAGGGATGTGATTTTGGGGTGGTTTTTTGGGGTGTGATTTTAGGGTGGATTTTTTTGTGATATATTGGTTGTTTTTTGAGGTTTGATGTTGGCGTCATCGGTTCTTGTTGTTTTGTTTCAGGTTATGGGTTGGATTATTTTTTGTGTGGAGACTTTCCTTGTTTATTGCTTGCAATTTTAAGGAGTCTAAGGCATATCACTGCCACACAACTCTAAAGGACGGCGAGGGGTGGGTTTTTATAACCCACTCTTTTGCGTCTCTGGAGAAGAGGTTTTATCAATTTAGAATAAGAGAAACTAGAATCATGACTAACGATATTGTTGCATTAATCGACTATTACGAGAAGGAGAAGGGGATCGACCGCGATAAAGTGGTGGGTGCGCTCCAGTATGCCTTCCTTTCTGCTTACCGTAAGATGGTAGCGGGCTCAGATGCTATCGAAGAGATGCGTGCTGCTGTGGATACTCGCAAGGGAGATATTACCATTTATGCAACTGTGCGTGCGGTGGAAGATGAAGATTATACCGACAAGTGGAATGAAGTGCCTCTTTCATTGGCTCGTAAGAGTAAGACAGAGGCTGAGGTTGGTGATCCGATAGAGTTTAATGTTACTCCGAAGAATTTTGGTCGTATTGCGGTGCAGACAGCTAAGCAGACGATGATGCAGCGTTTGCGTCAGGCTGAGAAGGAGATGATCTATGACGAGTTCAAGGATAGAGCTGGTGATATTGTGAGTGGAACGGTTCGACGTTTTGAGAAGTCTGATGTCTGGGTGGATCTAGGTAAATTTGAAGGTAAGATGAGCTCACGTGAGCGGGTGAATACTGAGGAGTATAATGTGGGAGACCGGATCCGTGCTTATGTGGTGGCTGTAGAGAATGAGACGCGTGGACCGGAAATTATTCTGTCCCGTAGTCATCCTAATTTTGTTCGTAGGTTATTTGAAGCTGAGGTTAGCGAGATAGCGGACCGGACGGTGGACATCAAGGGTGTGGCGCGTGAAGCGGGCTACCGAACTAAGGTGGCTGTCTGGAGTGCAGATGATAATGTGGATCCTGTAGGGGCATGCGTAGGTCTGAGAGGTGCACGGGTGAAGAATATTGTTAGAGAGCTTAACAATGAGAAGGTGGATATTATTCGTTGGAGTGAGGATCCTACTGAGTTTCTTCATGAGGCGCTTAAGCCGGCTGTCTTGACTTCTATTAAGCTAGATGCAGATAAGAAGGTGGCTCATGTTACTGTGGCGGAAGAGGAGCTTAGCAAGGCGATAGGGCGCAGAGGTCAGAATGCTAGACTTACATCTAGGCTTATGGGCTGGGATGTGCAGGTGAGTAAGGATGAAAGCCAGCATGAGCAGTTTGAGGCGCGAGTTTCAGATGCATCTCATTCCTTAGCGGGGCAAACAGGCTTAGATGATGAGACATCTGGTAAGCTTTTCCGAGCAGGAGGAATCAATGCAGAGATGATCTTGCAGATGGATGCTGAGTATGTTTCTCAAGCATTAGAAATTTCAGAAGAAGAAGCAGTTGTTATTTTACAGACTGTTAAAGACAATCAGGCTAAAGCGTAATTAATCATTATGGTGTAGCTATAGAAGAATCATTCAAATGTGGTTTCCTTAATGGGGGCGCATCTAATCCAGTATAACCAATTCACAGCTCCATGGCTGATCAGAAAGATAATAACAAAAAGAAGAAGGAGAGTTTAGACTTAGTTTCAGATAAGCCTAAGCCTTCACGTCGTCAACGCCAGAGGGAGGAAGCAACGGCTTCTAAGGTTAAGACTGTAGATGATCAGAAGCGCGAGGCGTTAGATATTTTTGCCGAAGAGGGGAAGAAGAAGACATCTCAGGTAAAGAAAACTGCTGCGGGTAAGAAGGATATTCTGCCGAGTATTTCTAAGCTGGGTGAAGATAAAGATGTGGAGTTTACTAAAGCTGCGTCTGAAGTTGATGCTGAAGATGCTGGTTCTGAGTCTGAAAAGTGTTCATCTGCTGAGGTAAGCACGAGTGATGATGGTGATGAGGGGGTTATTTTACTTAAGCCACCTATTATTGTGAGTGAGCTAGCTGAGAGTATGGGGTTGAAGCCTTTCCAGTTAATGGCTGACTTGATTAAGTTAGAGGTATTTGTTGCTCCTAATCAGGCGATTGAGCCTGAGGTGGCTGAGAAGCTTTGTGCTACTCATGGTTTCAAGAGTGACCGTGAGAAGCGAGAGAAGGGTGCTGGAGTTCATAAGGTAGAGGAGAAATTTGTAGAGCCTGAGAAGGAAGAGGAGGAGCCTGAAGATGAGATGAAGCTGCGCGCTCCGATCATTACTTTCATGGGGCATGTGGATCATGGTAAGACATCGTT
>JALZVD010000262.1 GCA_023300205.1 Akkermansiaceae bacterium
TATGGAAATCTAAAGACCAAGAGCTGCTACTTAAAGGAAAGCAAACGAATAAGCGTGCAGGGATGGAGCTCATTAATTATTTTAAAGAAGCGAAAAAGAAGGTCAAAGAGTCATCATCGATTGAGATTGATAATCAATCAGTAGCTAATTCGATGTATTTACATAGGACTCTTAAGCAAGCACGCTTAATCATCCTGAATTCAGATGGTGATTTGAGTATAGATTTCCAAGATGCGATAAAATCTAAAGAAGATAAACAGAAGGGTTTTGTGAAATTTAAAGGAACAACGGGAACTTTAGAACAATACAAGGCACTTTCCGCAAGTATGAAAAGCCTTGAGAGTGATGATTTTGAGATACAAAATCAATTGGCATTTTATCCTTATGTATCGATAAAGAAAGATGCTCTTAAAGAGAAAATAATCCTCAGTGGTTATGTCAAAGATAAGTTGGAACAGGCTATGCTGGGGTCAAATGCGGCCAGAAATGTTACTAGTAATTTTACAACTGATAACCAACTTGATGTTGAAAAGCGTAGTTTAGTCATTAGCTGGCATGATGAACATGCAGAAAACCTCATTGCGAGACATATGGAAAACGTGGTCGAGGGAGAGATTATTTATCGTAATAATAAGCTTCATTCACTGAGTGGAGTATCTCACAATGCTAAGTTTGTAAGTGAAGTAAAAGAAGCCTTCAAAGGAACTGACATCGTAAAAAAACTTATTTTTAAAGAGAGCCCGAAAAAACAAATTACTCTCGTGGAGCCTGAACCTGCAAGACCTGAGAGCCTTTCAGAGCAGCTAGATGATTATAAAATCTATTTCGATAGTGGAAAATCTCAAGTGGACCCGAAATTTAATGCCGAGTTAGATGAGATGGCTCAGAAAATCAAAGCGAGTTCTGACAAGGAGTCTCAAATAATAGTGGGTGGTTATGCTGATACCAGTGGGTCAGCGGATCAGAATAAGATACTCAGTCTCAAAAGAGCAAGGTCAGTGATGACCAAACTTGTACGCAAAGGAGTAGATGCTAGCAGGATTCAAATAGAGTTTTTCGGAGCTGAGGCTAATGGAAAAAGCAAGGCAGAAAGCCGCAGAGTAGAAATTAAAGTAAGAAAGAAATAATAACATGATCGCATTCTTTACATACACCGACGTACATAAATATTTCCAACAGAACATCATTGCAGGAGTGATCTTAGTTGGTCTCGTATTTTTCATCTTAGGATGGATTATTAGCAGATTTATGCGCCCTTCTACATACATGATAGAAGACGAAATTCATAATATTAAGAAGCATATTATCGCAGATCTTAATACGTCTAAGAAATTCAATGCCGATTATCAGCTATTGGCTAAGAAAGAAAAAAATAAAGAAATCAAAGAGAAAGAAGTAACGCACTAAATCTACATAGAAGTATTAGATTCTCCTATTAATTATCCATCCCGATTTAACTATTAATCCCCCCTCTAAACTACCATTACAATGATAGCATTTAATTTTCACGAAACTTTTTATATCGCTTTATTTATCGGTACTGCCGGTATAGTAGCAGTTCTATTTTACATTTTAGGCCAATGGTTAGAACGCCTTTCTTCAAGCAAGAATAACAGAGGTGTGGTAAAATCTTTGATCAGTAATCAAAGGTTAGCCAAAGAGCTAAGCCATGAAAGTACTATTCATAGGAGAATAGCGGATCGTTACAGGGAAGCCTTTGATAAGAAAGAAGCTTATTGGCAAACGGTAAGGGGTAAATGGCAAGAAGAGGCAGACAAAGCGAAGAAGATTATTTCGAAGCAAGAAGCTGATAAGTTGAAAAACATTTCGGAACTTAAAGAGTCAAATCAGAAATTACAGTCGTATGAAAATAATTTTAAGAAGCTAAAGCGCGGGAATGCCGCGGAGTTACAAGATCTTAAGAATAATAACGGCGAAGAGTCTGAAATAGAAAAGATACAAATTGAGGCTACAAAGAGCCAAAAGGAGCTTCAATTTCTGGTTGATGCAGAGCGTTCAAATATTACTAAATTAAATAAGGAGTTAGCCAAAAAAGAAGAGAAGCTTACTAAGCTAGAGCAAGTCATTCATCGAAAAAATAATGATTTAAGTGAACTCAAGAGTCTCCAAACCGATAGTGATGGTAAAATAGAGCAAAAATTCAAGAAGCTATCAGAAGAATTTTCTGCAAAAGAAAAAGAATATCAAGAACTCACGCTTAATTTAGAGTCACGTAACAAGAAAGTAGGAGAGCTGGAATCAACACTATCTGAGAATAAGAAAGAGATCATTAGCTTGAAATCTAAAGCGCAAGAAGCTGATCTAACAGAAGACTTAAAAGGCAGGGTCTTTATGAATGAGACTCAGCTCCTAGAAAAAGATCAAGAGTGTAAGAAGATCCTAGGTGATCTAGACCAAGCCAAGCACGACTTAGATCAGTTAAAAGTAGATCTAAACGCTAAGAATCAGAAGCTTACGGCGTTGGTTGCTCAGGTTAATGATACTTCAGAGTTAGATGCTCTTACTGATAAGGTCGAGGAATACGAGAAGACAGTAGCAGAGAGAGATGAGCAGTTAGTTAAACTACAAGATAAGTATGACGCGGTAGAACAATCAGCCAAAGACCAAGCAGGTCGTATCGAAAAGCTTAATGAGGAAGGTTCTTTAAATAAGGAAGAGTTAGAAAAACTGAGGGTAGAGCTCACTAGCAAGAATGAAAGCTTGAGTGAAATTCAGAATAAGATTGGAGATTTAGAAAAAAGCATCGTCACTAAAGATGAAAGTATAGAGCAGCTAAATAAGCAGCTGAAAGACACTTCTAAATTAGATAAGTTGAATAAGCAGCTGGATGCGTTAGGGAGTGATATTAAAGAGAGAGATGGGCAGTTAGAGAATGCGCATCATGAGAACTCGGAGAAAAATAAAGTTATCCATAATTTAGAAGTAAAATTAAAGTCTAGTGCCGAGGAGCTCACAGAAATACGCGGTGCTCTAACAAAAGAGAAGCATCAAGTTCAGACCTTATTTGCTAAAGTAGAAGATACTAGCGAATTAGAAGAACTGGGTAAGAAGCTGGCGTTATTCCAAGGGCAAGTATCTGAGAAGGACAATACGATTGCTAAACTTCAAAGTAAACTTTCTGAAGAGAAGTCACAGGCGGCTAATCTCCAATCTTCATTGGAGAAGAAGGAAAAAGAGTTTGAGGTCCAAACGAGTCAGTTACTGACTTTGGAAAGTAAGGAAGATGATCTTGTAGTCATCCAGAAGCTATCAAAGCAGGTAGAGACTCTTAAGGCAAATAATGATAATCACTCATCGCTTCTCAATTCTGCACAGGCTAATCTTATTGCCAAAACCAATGATGTTTCTGACACGAAGCAGCAAATGGAGAAAATGCTCAAAGAAAAGAATCAAGTAATTGAGTCACTTGGGGATGATAATAGAACCCTTAATAATAAGCAGAAGGAATTACAGTCACATAGCAAAAAACAAGAAGTAGAAATAAATCATTTGTTAGAGCATAATCATGGTAAGCAAAATCGGATTAGCGAATTAGAAGGTGAACTTCACAATGTTCATGAGAAGCTTACTCAGAAAGTGGAGAAACTGGCTAAACTGAATGAGAAGTTTGAAGAAGTGGCTCATGAGAAAGATCATGCGTATGAAAAACTCCGTAAGGAAAAAGGAGAGATTTCAAACCAACGTAAAGGGCTAGAAAGCCGTATCGCTCAGCTAGATGTAGAGCTTAAAAACCTGAATGAGCATAATCAAGGTAAGCAAAAGCGTATTGAAGAATTAGAAGGAACACTTCATGGAGTGCAAGAAGATCTAGGACATAAAGATGGAGAGCTCGCAAAGCTTGCTAAGCAACTTACCTCAGCGACGACCGAGAAAGATGCCTCGATAGCCTCACTTAGTAAGGCAAAAGTAGATCTTGAGAATCATCGAAATTCTCTACAAAAGAAAGTGACGGACTTAGAAGGTGAATTACCTAAAGTAAGAGATGAGGTCACTCATCTTAAAGAGCACAACAAAGGTAAGCAAAACCGGATTGATGAATTAGAAGGAATACTTCATGGAGTGCAGGAAGATCTAGGACATAAAGATGGAGAGCTCGCAAAGCTTGCTGAGCAACTTAACTCAGCGACAACCGAGAAAGATGCCTCGATAGCCTCACTTAATAAGGCAAAGGTAGATCTTGAGAATCATCGAAATTCTCTACAAAAGAAGGTGACTGACCTAGAAGGTAAATTACCTAAACTAGGAGATGAACTTTCTCATCTTAAAGAGCACAACCAAGGCAAGCAAAAGCGGATTGACGAGTTAGAAGGAATACTCAATGGGGTCCAGGAAGCACTCACAAATAAAGAGAATGAGTTAAGCAGTATGCAGGCGCAAATTAGTTCATTAACGAAAGAGAAGAACTCAGCAGTTACCTCACTGGGTAATCAGAAGACTGAGCTAGAGAGTAAGCATAATGCGCTACAGCAACGTCTCTCAGCACTTACTGATGAGCTTAGTAAAGCAGGGTCTCTTAAAGAAGGTAAGCAGGATCGGATCGATGAATTAGAAGGGATTCTTCGCGGGGTTCAAGATAAGCTGAAGTATAAAGAAACTGAGCTGGATAAAGTATTCGTAGAGCTTGCTTCTATTAAAAAGGAGAAAGAAGCTATGGTAATTTCCCTCGATCAGAAAAAAGAAGATCTGGAGAAGCAGCATCAATCGCTACAAGATAAGGCAACTCATCTCGAAGAGAAACTTTCTGAGATGGGTGGATTTAACATCGCGAAGGAAAAGCAACTGGATGAATTAGCATCTAAACTCACGGCAACACAGTCTGAGTTATCTGAGAAGCAGCATCAGCTCACTGAAATGGAAACGAAGATAGCGTCCATTGATTCTGAGAAGAGCGGAGCACTTGAATCCCTCAGTAAGCAATACAGTGAGGAGAAAGAGAAGAGTCAGGAGCTAGAGAAGAAAGTGAATGGATGCCAGAACGAGATTAAGCATCTCAGTGAACACAATCATGGCAAACAGAAACGCATCGATGAGCTTGAGCACTTTCTGGGAGATAGAGATCATGACATTCAGTCATTTGAGGCGAAACTACAGGACGCTGGCAATCAATTGAATCAAAAGGATGTTCAAGTTACAGAGCTCAAGGCTAAGATTAGCGACATCGATTCACTGATGGCATCTAAAGATGAAGAGATTGCGGGTGTGCGTAGTCAGCTAGAGACTAAGTTAGCAGAGAAGACCACGCTATTTGCGAATATCAATAGTGATAAGAAGAACATTGAGCAGCAGAAGAATGCGCTGCAAAATGAGCTTCAAAAGCATAAAGAAGAAATTGAGCATCTCACTAATCATAATAATGGGAAACAAACCCGTATTGATGAGCTAGAGCGTATTCAGAATGAAAAAGACGTTCAATTTACAGAGTTACAAACTAGCTTGTTAGAGAAGCAAAGCCACACAGAAAATTTGAGTAAAGAGAGCGAAACGAATGCTCATAAGTTATCTGAGCTTGAAGATAATCTTCGACTACGTAATGTTGAGATAGAGAATCTCAGATCATTAGCTTCCGACACTACTGAAATAGATGAACTTAATGGGCAGTTAGTGCTTAAACAAGCTGAAATCAATCGTGTGAATGAGCAGAGAGAACAGATAGAGGCTAATAAGCAACAGCTGGAGGTGCAACTCACTGAAAGCCAAAAGAAGATTACTGAGTTAGAAGAAAGTAAGCATTCTCTAGGTGAGCTGAAAGGCCATTTAGAAGACTCGAGCAGTAAGCTACAAAACCTAGAAGAGCAACTCGCTAATAAGAGTAATACCATTGATACGCTTGAGCATGATTTAGGGCGTAGCCATGGTGAGATCTCTGAACTTAAAGCAGCGCTGAATGATACATCGTCACTAGATCATGTTCGTGGCGAGTTAGACCAAAAACTAGCTGAGTTAGAATCTACCCGTTCCGATAATGATGCCAGACAGCATAAGATTAGTGAACTGGAGTATCTTCTAGATGAAAACCAAAAACAGATTACGGAACTTAAAATATCTCTAACAGATACGGCAGAGATCGACAGCCTGAATGCGATGCTCACCGGGAAAGAAACACTTCTATCAAACCTCACCCAACAAATGAAAGATAAACAAAACATGCTAGATGAGCTCGAAAGAGCGCTACAAAACGCTCAGAGAGAGCTGGTCGATGCCCGTGAGTCACTCAGTGACAATAGTGAGCAAGAGCAGTTAGAATCAGAGTTAGCAGACAAGTCCTCTAAGATATCTACGCTTCTTCACCAGACAGGAGAAAAGGATAGTAAGATTAGTGAACTAGAGCTGACACTCCAAGAAAAGGCACACCAGCTAAAACAAGCAGAGCTTAGAGCAAGCGATACTACGGAATTAGAGCTGTTCAAGAAACGTCTTGAAGAGAGAGATAGCCATATCTCCTTTTTAGATAATAGTGCGGCTACGGCTAATATGAGGCTTACGGATCTGGAGAAGCATATAGCGCTTCGAGATTCAGAGATCATCAAGTTACAGGCACAGGTTACAGATACGTCTAAGTTAGATGCATTACTCAGTGACTTGGAGAGTAAGGAACAGCATTTAAGTATGATTTCCGCAAATGCGACTGAGAGCAGTAATAAGGTAGAGATGCTAGAGTCTAGACTTTCTGAAATGAAT
>JALZVD010000263.1 GCA_023300205.1 Akkermansiaceae bacterium
GAAATCATCAAGAAAGTCGGCCAATACCTAGGTGATCATGACACAGACGGACTTGAAATCCTCATTATGTCTCCAGCAGAAGCCACTGACTACACACTCGCTCGTCTCAAAGACGGCCAAGACACTATTTCTGTAACAGGAAATGTTCTCCGTGACTACCTCACTGACCTCTTCCCTATCCTAGAGTTAGGAACATCAGCTAAGATGCTCTCCATCGTCCCACTCATGAATGGCGGCGGACTCTTCGAAACCGGTGCTGGAGGATCTGCTCCTAAACACGTACAGCAGTTTGAGAAAGAGAACTACCTTCGTTGGGATTCACTCGGTGAATTCCTCGCGCTCGCAGTCTCACTTGACCACCTAGGTGAAGTGAATAGCATCCCATCAGCAAGAGTGCTCGGAGCTACACTTGATGACGCTACAAGCGACTTCCTACTTAACGATAAATCACCAACACGTAAGCTAGG
This sequence comes from Akkermansiaceae bacterium, assembly GCA_023300205.1. Classification (GTDB taxonomy): domain Bacteria; phylum Verrucomicrobiota; class Verrucomicrobiia; order Verrucomicrobiales; family Akkermansiaceae; genus Rubritalea. The sequence goes on from JALZVD010000263.1 coordinate 468, forward strand.
TGGTATCGACAACCGTGGATCACACTTCTACCTCGCTCTCTACTGGGCTAAGCACCTATCCGAGCAGACAGAAGACACCGCCCTAGCTGAAACATTCAAATCCATCAGCGCAGAACTAACTTCTGCTGAAGCTACGATCGTAAAAGAACTCATCGACGCTCAAGGATCAGCAGTAGACATGGGTGGCTACTACCATCCATGCGACCAAAAAGTAGGCCCTGCAATGCGCCCGTCAGCTACTCTAAATTCAATCCTAGAGAAAATCTAAGAAAATACTGATATCAAGTCTCATCAAGAACATCTTGGTGAGGCTTTTTTCAACACATCATCTATGCCCTCTTAAATACACCTTCCAAACACAAAAAAGCTCCCTCAGAATGATCTGAGGAAGCCTTATTAAAGGTGTTACTAAAAGAATTACTCTCCTTTAGGAGCTGCTGCCTTATTGAGAGTCTCAAGAAGTGAACCTGTAATATCATACTGGTCCTTTGAGAAAATAAGGAAGTGAGTCTGTGTAGTGCCACGTGCTGACTTATCGAAGATCATGTCCACATCGTTGTCACGTGCATATGCTTCAACCTTATCTTGAATCTGAGCAAGAATCTTTCTCATCTCAGTAACAATGTTCTCGTTGATCGCCTTGTTACGGCGGTTGAGCCACTCACGGCGATTATTCTCAAGAGCGTTACCCTTGTTAGCTTGGAGTGTACGATCACGCACGTGTTGCTCTTTCAGCTTCGGAGCGATAGAACCATCATCAATTAACTTACTAAGATCTTCAATTTTCTTAGCTATGTCGCGAATCTCAGCGAGCTTCTCGTTATTCTCTTTAGCTATCTCAGCTTGGTTCTCTTTTACTTTTCCCTGAGCACCTTTAGTAAGGTGGTACTCATCAAAAAGCTTCTTCATGTCAACAGTCGCGACAGATTTGACAGGAGCGGCTAGAGCAGAAGAAGTGAATACTGCAAGGCCTAGAGTTATAAGTAGTGGTTTTAGGAATTTCTTTATCATAAAAAATATTGTTTAGTTTTGTTTATATTTCCGAAAACAATGTGACACAATATTAGCATCAGTCAACGATAGATATGGAAAAATCTAGGAAAATAAACTAGTACATTACTTAAGAAGTATTGTTTTTTTTCTGGCAGATTATCACTTCTAGGGCATTCTTTTGAAGTAACTCACATTTATGGTGCAACTTCATTCAAACACAGATATTCAAGAATACTGTCATCCATCCCCTGCTCCACTCATTCTAGTTCCCACTATGGGTGCACTTCATAAAGGACATTTTGCGCTCATAAATAAAGCCAGAGAAATAGCTGGAACAGAAGGCAAAGTCATCGTCTCCATCTTTGTAAACCCTATTCAATTTGACCGAGTTCAAGACTTAGAATCATACCCCCAACCTATCGAGAAAGACTTAGAGCACTGCTCCCGACTCGGAGTAGACTTTGTCTACACCCCAAAAAGCGAAGACTTCTATTACCCTGATCGTTCCATTGAAGTCTCTGAAAATGCTCTCTCATCGTCACTCTGTGGCTCTACCAGACCTGGTCACCTCGATGGCGTCTGCACCGTGATCACCAAACTCTTTAACACTCTCCAGCCCTCAGCTGCCATATTTGGTCAAAAAGACTACCAGCAGCTAGCTATCATTAGACGTCTCGTAAGAGACCTCAGCTATAGAGTAGAAATCATCGCTCACCCCACCATCCGCGAACCATCAGGACTCGCCATGTCCTCACGGAATACAGGCCTCAGCCCAGAAGCTCTTAAGCTAGCTCCTGCTATCAATGAAGGTCTACTTAAAGCTCAAGAACTCTACGAAAGTGGTGAACGCTCAGCAGACCGAATCTTGGCAAAATTTAGACTCCATATCGACAAGTCTGCACCCTCATCCAGAATTGATTACTTAGAATGTGTCTGCGCAGAAACTCTCCAGGCTCTGAAAGAAGTAGACAAACCAGCTGTCATAGCCACCGCCGTATTCTTTGGCCAAGTTAGACTAATCGATAACATCATCCTGTAAATACTCCCTCTCTCTCAAATTCAACACACCACTCTATGCAATCAGATTTCCTAGTCATCGGTTCCGGCATCGCTGGTCTATCCTTTGCAATCCATGCTTCCAAATATGGATCCGTTACAGTTATCACCAAAGGTAAAGCCATAGAATCTAACACCGCCTGGGCACAAGGTGGGATCTCTGCTGTTTTAGATAAAGCCAAGCGTGAAATGGGTGATGATATAGAATCTCATATAGCAGACACTCTCGGTGCAGGTGCTGGACTATGTAAAGAAAACGCAGTCAAAGCCATCATCGAACAAGGAAATGAAACCATCGAAGACCTCGTAAATGCCGGAGTCCAGTTTGATAAAAACAAAGACGCCTCCTATTCACTTGGTAAAGAAGGCGGCCATAGCCAGCGCCGCATACTACACTGTAAGGACACCACAGGATTTGAAATTGCCACCGCTCTCATCGAAACTGCTCGTAAAATAGAGAACATCACCATCTTAGAAGAACACTTCGCTGTCGACCTCATTACCACCGCTAAACTAGGGATCGCAACTGAAGATAAAATCGTCGGAGCTTATGTACTTGATGAAACATCAGGACAAGTGAAGATTTTCCGCTCGGATAAAGTCCTCTTAGCTACTGGGGGCTGTGGAAAAGTCTACCTCTACACCACAAATCCTGACAGCTCAACTGGTGATGGTTTAGCGATGGCATGGAGAGCGGGAGCCACCATTTCAAACATGGAATTCGTCCAGTTCCACCCTACATGCTTCTATAATCCATCTGCACAAGGCGCAGAAGCCAGATCATTTCTTGTATCAGAAGCTGTTCGCGGAGAAGGCGGTATTCTAATTAACGCGAAAGGTGAAGAATTCACCAAACAACATGATCCCCGTGGTTCACTCGCTCCTCGTGACATCGTAGCTCGTGCTATCGATCACGAGATTAAGAAAACAGGAGCTTCTTGCGTTTACCTCGATGTCACTCACAAGCCAAAAGGCTTCATGAAAGAACGCTTCCCTAACATCTACGAAACCTTGCTGAAATTCGGCCATGACTGTGAAAAATCACCTATCCCTGTAGTCCCCGCAGCACACTACCAATGTGGAGGAGTAGCTACAGACATCGATGCTCGCACCACCATTCGCGGATTATATGCCATCGGTGAAGTAGCATGCACAGGCTTACACGGAGCCAATCGACTCGCTTCTAACTCACTACTAGAAGGAAATGTCATGGCGAGAAGAGCGCTTGATAACATTATAAAAACACTCCCGCATAAACAGAAAAATCCCATCCCCATTAACATCCCCGCCTGGGAAGCTGGTCACGCGGCACCCCCAGATGAACAAGTACTCATCTCCCATAACTGGGATGAAATACGCCGACTAATGTGGGACTATGTATCCATTGTCAGAACCGATAACCGCCTCCAGCGAGCTGCAAGAAGACTACGAAACCTCAGGAAAGAAGTAAGAGAATTTTACTGGGGACACACCATCACCTCAGACATCTTGGAACTCAGAAACCTCGTAGCAACAGGAATGCTAATCGTAGATTGTGCTACACGTAGAAAAGAATCCAGAGGCATTCACTACACTCTAGACTATCCTGAAAAAAATGAACTCTTTCTCAGTGATACAGAAGTCAGAAGATTCTAACCGAGCTTCACAACAGCACCCCATAATTTCGGATCCAGCACTTGCCTAGCCTTCGCTAGCAAACTCGCAGCGCTATCTTTATCAACTACAGCCATCATCGTAGAGCCAGATCCACTCATCATCGCACCCGCTACCTCTGGCTGAGCGAGTAGCCACATCTTCATTTCAGCAAGAAACCTGTATTTCATAAACACAGGCTTCTCCAAATCATTCAGCAGATCACCCCAAACAAATTTCTGAACTGAATAATCCACGCCCGGTAACTCACTCGCTCCCAGCCAAGCCTTGTAAGCTTCCGGAGTACTTACACCAAAACTTGGCTTAATAAGAAGCATCGTAACATCATGCCCCCACTCAACCACATCTACTATCTCCCCGCGTCCGCTACAGTCACAAACCTTACCATAAACAAAAAACGGCACATCAGAACCTATCTCTCCTAGTAATTCGGCCATTCTAAAATCACTCAAGCCTGTATTCTCTAGCTTATTTAACCCTCGCATAACAGCAGCGGCATCTCCGCTCCCTCCTCCTAATCCTGCACCATGAGGAACACGCTTAATAAGCTTGATCCTCCACTTACATTGAATACCTGTTTCTCTCTCAAATAAACGAACAGCCATACTCACCAGATTCGTCTCATCCAGCGGAACCCCCTCAGTATCACACTCTAATTGATAATCATCTCCTTGAGAAAACTCTAACTCATCAGCCAAACTAATCGGCGCCATTCGAGTAACCAAAGAATGAAAGCCGTCATCACGCTTCCCCATGACCTTAAGTGACAAATTCACCTTAGCTTTCGCTATTTCTCTATGGATAACCTCACTCATACTTTCCTAATAAGGCTAGCATCCTCCCTGTTGCCCCCTTCTCCATACGGTAACTATAGTAGATTTCTGTATCTTCACTAGTACATATACCACAATCATTAAAATGCTCGTCCTTAACTCCCGCCTCTCTAGCCTGACTTCTTATTTCGGAAGCAAAATCCACTTCATAAGCAGGCGGACGGATGCATGGAGCTAACACCACGCTCACATCTTCCGGCTTCGTACCGAACTCCGTTCCCATCATCTTTAGCGCCTTTCCCAAAATACCCAACTCGGTTCCCTTCTTTCCTGAATGCAACAGACCTATCGCCCCTGTTTCTTTATCCGCTATATAAACAGCACCGCAATCTGCCACATAGATCCCAAGCATCACCCCTAAGTCATTCGTGATCAAACCATCCACTCCATCCACGATAAATGCCTCATCACCCTTATCCACCCTCTTTATCTCAGCCCCATGAACCTGCTCAGCCCTCCAACACCCATCCCATCCAAAGCCCATCTCCTCGACAGCTTGCCTATGAAATGGCTCCAAGCGCTCAACCGTCGCAAACCTATCAGTATCCACCTCCACTCCTGCTACTCTAGTCAAAAATCTAGCCTTAACACCAGGCACCCTATTTATCGTCCCTAAAAAGTCTCCCATATCCACTAATAAAACTCACAATCATAATTCTTCAATAAAAAAAGGTGCGCCTCGTAAGGCGCACCCTGTATGAATTCTCATTCATGGGGAATAGTAACAATAGAATATGTTTCTAAAGATTACGATTCAGTGCTGTTCTTGCGTGATTCACTGTATCAGTCTCTTCTTCATCCATTTCTGACATCACATCGGCTAGATTAATGGCGATTTCGCCACGCATCTTAGACACTAAGTCTACTCCGTGTGATGTAATGCGAACCATGATCTTGCGGCGATCTTCAGCTGCGTGAACTCGCTCGACATAGTTAAGCTTCTCAAGTCTATCCACTAGGCCGGTTGCAGCCGCTGTAGAATGACCCATCTTCTTAGCTATGTCAGACATGGTTAGGTACTCCTCACTTGATAAATAAGTAAGAAGGAAGAACTGAGGAAATGAAACATTTCCCTTATTCAGCTCTGACGCAAGGTTGAGGATACAAGAACGTTGAGTAAACAGAACAAAATCTGCTAATCTTTCTGCTTCCGAACTTGATCCACCTTGTTGTATTGTTGTTTTCATATTGCTAGTTAAGATATTTTTATTACATAGAGAATCTAAGTAATTCCTTATCTGTGCCAAAACTATACTTTAAAATAATAGTTTTCGGCAAGCTTAATTTTAAAAATATTTAATTTTTTTAAAATTTAAACCTATTTTTTACTAAAAACCAATGACTTATATGCATAAAAAAATAGTAATGTTTTATAATTATCTTGGTAATAAAGGTCTATTAATTGTCAAAATCTTCGTTTTTATCAAAAATTCTTAAATAAACAGCATCCCCAATTGTCAACTTACCCGATATAATATCCGCTGCCAAAAACTGTCCCAGCTTCTCACCTGTCACCTTAATACTAGCAGCCTTATTTACGTCTCCTGCAATTGAATCCAGTGTATACAAAATAGAATCATCAGGAATAACCAACCTACCATACCTCTGAATAAGCACATACTCAGCAGCTTCATTCACAGATGCTACCCTCGCCACCATTTTATCAAGCCGGACCTCCTCTACCTTTTCTTCTTCCACAGGCTCATTACTCGCGCAGGAACTAACTAGACAGATACCTGATGAAATCACTAAAGCTACGAAACGGTTCTTCATAAGAGGAATCATAAAGCGCAACATCTAACATCATAGTAAAAAAATAGATAAATTAACAATCCTAGTATTGACGAAAGGTTCAAGGTATGTTTTCTCTCTTCGCAGTTCGACAGAATTCAACTCACGGGTCAGTGGCTGAGTGGTCGAAAGCGCTCCCCTGCTAAGGGAGTATACCAGTGATGGTATCCAGGGTTCGAATCCCTGCTGACCCGCCATTTAAAATACGCCTCACTTTTTTAGTGAGGCTTTTTTATCCCATCAGAGATCAAAATGCTACTTGATCACCCCTCGTTTACGAATACAGCGAGCAAACTAATCTCGCAGCGTAGTAGGCCTCACTCCTAACCATTTCTTAAAGGTATTCGAGAACGTGAATGCATTCGCATACCCTACTTTAGAAGCTATCACCTCCACCTTATCATTACAAGACAACAATAACTCTCTAGCTGCTAGCATCCTTAAATAGATCAAATGCTGCATCGGACTACGTCCCAACTGCTTCTTACACAGTCGGCGCAAGTGCTCCTCACTCATAATACCTATTTCAGCCAACTCAGCCAGTGACCAAGCCCTCCCCAAATTAGCTCCTACATTCTGCCATACTCTCCATAATCTTGGATCTAAATCCACAGGCCTCGCAAATCCCAATACATGACAGTGAATCAATTTAGCCCATAATCCCGCTAACTCATCACTCTTGCCAGATTCCATTTCATGACGTAAACCCATCACAGCACACTCGAGTGACCTACCGTCTAGAACCCCTCTCACCGGCGCACTCGCATCTGCTATAGGCTTCATCCCCTTCTCCTCATCATATCGAACCCACACAAATCTCCACTGCACCCCTTCCACACAACGAAAAGCATTAAACATATGCGGCGCAAGCAAACAAGCCTCACCAGCACCCAATGTCTGCCAGCCTCCATCCATAAGCACTTCCCCATATCCTTCTAGAACACTCATCATATAAGTACCGCTGGGATCAATACGTTTTACTTCATAAGGATAAAAGGCAGACATCACCCCTACATGCTTTATCTTATGTAAAGACAACCAGTGACAAAATGGGGCCTTTCTCAACAAGACTCGGGTGTCATCTTCAACAGAAGAAACAGCAAACCATGTGGATTTACGACCATAAACTCTTGCGTCCTCACCTCTAAACATCAATGGATATTAGCATTTACCTATCATACAGTCAATTTCAAAATAGATCAAAAATGTGTATTTCAGATATTATGTTGTGCAGACTACAGTATTGATCATTATTGAATAATCACTATCTTTTAAAACACAGATTAAATCACAAGTTATACCATAATAATATGCCAAACCCATACACAGGAATCGGAAATCCATACACAAAAGATGAAGTCAACCAACGCCTCCGCGACACCCTCGCCAAAGGCGAACCGATCATCGTAGCTGGTGCCGGCACAGGCATCTCCGCTAAATTCATCGAAAAAGGAGGTGCTGACCTCATCATCATTTATGCCTCAGGTAGGTTCCGCATGGCTGGAGCAGGCTCCATTGCTGGCATGATGGCCTACGGTGATGCAAATGCCATCTCCATGGACATCGGAGAATTTGAAGTCCTCCCAGTAGTGAATGAAATCCCAGTAATCTGTGGTGTTCACGCCTCTGACCCTCGTCGCCGCATGTGGCATTTCCTTAAACAGGTAAAAGACATGGGCTTCTCTGGTATCAATAACTTCCCCACTCACACCATCATCGATGGCCAATTCGGTCAGTCCATCATCGAGACAGACATGGGCGTCCAAAAAGAAATCGACTGTGTAGAACTCGCCACCTCAAAAATGGACCTCTTCTCCATCACCTACGTCGCCAAGCCTGCAGAAGCCGCTGCCATGGCTAAAGCTGGAGCTGATGTAGTGATTGCTCACGTCGGATGCACCGTTGGTGGATCTATCGGAGTCAGTGATGCCTCCATCGGCCTAGACCAAGCAGCAAAAGCAACTCAAGAAATCTGCGAAGCTGTCCATTCAGTCAACAAAGACTGCCTCGTCCTCTCACATGGAGGCCCCATCCTCACCCCCGCAGACGCAGCTTACATCAATGAACACACCGACACCGTAGGATTCGTAGGAGCCTCATCCATCGAGCGAATGGCTGTAGAATCATCCATCACGGACCTCACCAGAGAATTTAAATCCATTCCTGTAAAACGCATTAAATAAAACCAAACCCTGCTATGGCCTCTAAAACTATCGCCGTCCTTGGCACACTTGACTCAAAAGGTCACGAACACCAGTTCCTGGCAGATCAAATAACCTCTCGCGGTCACAAGGTTATCCTCATTGACATAGGAACAGGAACAGATCCTCAAATCAAACCAGACATCACCCGCTTCGAAGTCGCCTCCACTGCTGGACTAGACCTACAACCACTGATCGATGCCCAAGACAGAGGCGCCTGCGTAGTCGCCATGGCAAAAGCGGCTCCTATTTTAATAACGCAACTACAAAAACAAGGTAAGATCGATGCCATCATCTCACTCGGTGGCGGTGGTGGCACAGCCCTAGCCACCTCTTGCATGCGTGAGCTACCCATCGGCTTCCCAAAGGTCATGGTCTCCACCCTAGCTAGCGGAAACACTGCTCACTACCTAGGAACCAAAGACATCACCATGATCCCATCCATTGTCGATGTCGCTGGCCTTAACTCCATTTCAAAAACCATCTTCACCCAAGCCGCCGGAGCAATCTGCGGAATGATAGAAGTCACCATCGACACCTCTCAAGACAAACCTCTCATCGCAGCCTCAATGTTTGGTAACACCACCGACTGCATTAACATCGCTAAAGAAGTGTTAGAAAACAAAGGCTATGAAGTCCTCGTATTCCATGCCACTGGAGCAGGAGGTAAAACAATGGAAGCCCTCATCGAAACAGGAATGGTCAAAGGCATACTAGACCTCACCACCACAGAGTGGGCAGATGAAGTCACCGGCGCCACACTCTCCGCTGGCCCATCAAGAATGGACGCCATGACCAAGGCCCAAATCCCTGCAGTCATCGCACCAGGATGCTTAGATATGGCTAACTTTGGAGAAGCTGATACCATCCCAGAAAAATACTCAGACCGCCTATTCTACATTCATAACCCACAAGTCACCCTCATGCGCACCAACGCAGAAGAATCCGCGCAGCTAGGTAAAATCATCGCCCAAAAGGCAAATGCTAACCCAGCACCAACTGCTATTTTAAACCCGCTTAAAACCGTCAGCGTTATCTCAGCAGAAGGCCAGCCCTTCCATGACCCAGCTGCCGACCATGCGCTATTCAGCGCTATCCGCAAACATGCAACCGTTGAAGTCATTGACTACGATGAAGCCATCAACAGTGAAACATTCGCCAAAGCCGCCGCGTATAAGCTACTAGAGCTAATCAACAAAGCGTAACTCCATGAACCCCTATCTTAAACTATTACTCGCCATCTGTCTCCTAACAGCAGCTCACGCAGAAATAACGTTTAAGAAGATTTCACTCTCAGAAGACTACATTTCTGAAGGAGCATCCATCAGTGATATGAATGTTGACGGACACCTAGACATCATTGCTGGTCCTCTATGGTGGCAAGGTCCAGATTTTAAAACAGCACACTCCTATGCCCCCTACAAAGTCTTCCCTATCAAGGGAAAAGGACTCAGTGAATACTCTAACAACTTCTTCACCTTCCC
>JALZVD010000264.1 GCA_023300205.1 Akkermansiaceae bacterium
CGCGACCTCCTTGAAGTTTCTCTCGCACTGACGAGATCGGTTCATCAGGATGCCAACTGATCTCAATAGACTCACCATCCCCCGCATCCGTCTTAAAATAAATCACATCGTTCAAACTATGGGTAAGTCCATGAATCTTATAAGATCCCTTAGTCGTCTTAATCTCACCCACCAGCTCTGCATTCCATAAACCAAGCCGCATATCCAAATCCACAACATCTCCCTTAGAAGTCAGCTTGAAATGCCCCAGAGGCAACCGCCCTCTATAAATCCACAACATCTCATTACCCTCAAAAGGAAGCCGATGATCATAATGATCATGACGACCCACATGAATAGACATCACATTCTTAGCCTCTCCCTTACCCTGATAAAGCAAAAACCCCATATTACCATTCCCTGAATAAGGAGCCACCTCCCACCTCTTAGGCATCCTATCCCACACCATATCATTACGCTGCATAAACTTCGGCCAATCAACTTTAGACTGAACCTGCGCCAGCAACGGCATAGCCCCAAAACATAATATAATAACAACCAACCCTGCTAAAAGAACCTTACTAATCTGGACGAAAATATTCACTTTTAATTTATTCATCATTTTATAACCATAAATACACAACAAGTTTTAAGATCTTATAAAAAATTCTCTAACACAACTAAGGTTTTATGCTTTTGTTTCTTTAAATTCCCCATAAGCCTTCAGAGCCTTTTCCCTCCCTTTTTCATGAGAAATAATAGGCTGAGGGTAAGTTTTCCCCAGCGTTACGCCAGCAGCTAACAGTTCCAGTTCAGGCATCTCCCATGGCTTATGTAGATACTTATCAGGAACACCTTTCAACTCTGGACAATACTCACGAACATAGTCTCCATCAGGATCAAATTTCTCACCCTGAATGATCGGATTAAAGATACGGAAGTAGGGTGAAGCATCAGCACCACAACCTCCTATCCACTGCCAACCCATCGTATTATTCGCCAAATCCGCATCAACCAGCGTATCCCAGAACCAGCTAGCCCCCTCACGCCAGTCTTGCAACAAATGCTTCACCAACAAAGACCCCACAATCATCCTTACCCTGTTATGCATCCATCCAGTCTGCCAAAGCTGCCTCATACCAGCATCCACTATCGGAAATCCTGTCTTACCCTTTTGCCAAGCTCTTAGATACTCCTCATTCTTCTCCCAAGGAAACCCCTCATACTCAGGCCTCAATGGACGCTCCGGACTATGTGGTGAATGAAAAAGTAAATGGTAACTAAACTCACGCCAAAACAACTGCCTAAGATAACCTTTCTCCACAGTATCATTATAGCTATCTCTAAACGCATGATAAACCTCCCGCGCACTAATCTGCCCCCACTGAAGATACGGTGAAAGCTGTGAAGTCCCATCAACTGACGGAATATCTCGCCTCCCATCATAACTGACAGCCTTACTCTTCACCATCTCACCCAGCCTCGCTAAACCAGCTTCACGCCTAGGTTCCCAACAATCATAAAACCCTCTATCCCAAGAAATTTTCGGTAACAACCCAAGATCATCAATACTACTAGGTGACTCCACTCCCCCCCATTTCACACTCTCCCACTCTTCACTAGTAACCTCTATGACCGGATCCACACTCCTAGTCAGGCAATGTTTCCAATAAGGCGTAAACACTTTAAAGTGGCTACCAGACTTGTTTTGTATCGTATGCGGTTCATGCAGAAGATGAGTATTAAAAGACTTAGCCTCATACCCTTGAGCTGTTAGATAAACCTTGAGCTGTTTATCACGTTCAATAATTTCAGGCTCATACCGCCTACCCCAGTAGATCACATCTGCCCCATAATCCTGAATAATCTCTACAATCTTCGCAGAAAAATCACCTCCACATAGCTGATGAACCAGAAGCTTACCTCCAAGCTGCTTTAACTGACCTTCTAGATCAGTTAAAGCATGATGAAGCCACCACTGCGACGCCGCTCCATCTTGCCAACGATGCTCACCCTCATCCCAGATAAAAACAGGAAAAATCTCATAGCCACTCTCAATAGCATCTGCAAAACCTGGGTGATCAGTTAGACGCAGATCTTTACGTAACCAGATGACACACTTCTTCATGGTTGTGGCTCCTCTTCTATTAAAGCCTCATCTTCAACTTCCTCATCAAGAACCTGCTCTAAATCAGGAACGATTGGCTTAGGAAATGTATCTTCCCATCGATGGAGCGTATACCCTGCACCTAAGCCTCCGATATCTTCGAGCAACATCGAACATTGCTCATACCACAAATCATAGTCGGGTGCCACTCTCGGCTTCACCGCCGTCCCAGGAAAAACAATATAAGTAACCCCCAGCGTGGACACCGGCCGGTGATACGAACTAGCAATCGGATTAATTTCTTTGGCTAATCTCAAAGAGCTTTCACCTGCCTTAAACGTTGGACCTCCATCACCCACAATCGCTGGATAAATCTTATCCTTATAAACCACCGCCACATAGTCACCCACCCCAGGAATATGCTCCTGCCTTCTAGCAGCTATAATCTTATCCACTGAAATAACTATAAAAGGATCATGCTCAGCAACCAGAAAACTATGCTGCTTCATATCTTCTATCCCCAATTGAAGCGTATTCTTTATCCTATTTCGTAACCACGTTTTACGCTCATCAGTCGTACTAGCTAATGCCAGCTCTGCCTCCGCATTCCTCACACGCTGTTCCCAACCTTTCAGCATTGGGTTCTCCTTATCAGTCACTTTATCCCAGCTATAGCTCGTGAATGGTTGGTAGTGAGTTGAGTTCACCACCTCATCCGGCATCGTTTCTAACCGGTCGCCATCTGAGCCATCAGTCACCACATCCATATCTGCTTGGAATAAAAAAACCTGCCTTCCTGTAGACGGGTAAGTTATTTCCAGCATCGTCTCACAATCATAAAAATTATGATTCGTTAATGCACTACCCAGATTAAGAACATCTCTCCGCAGCCTAGCCTCCTTATTCGCGTATAACTTACGATACATCGGTGACACCTTAGCCCCCCTCATAAGATCAGCTAGCCCAGGGAGCATGTTAGAAAGATGCGGATTAACCCCTACTAACTGCTCAGCAGTAGTAGCTGGAGTTGGCACCGTCACATCAAGACTGAAGTTCGCAAGATAACTATCATCACGTTTCCGCTCTATAGAAGCCTGCTCACCCTCAGTGAAATGCGCCTCGTACGTAAGCTTAAACCCCTTTAACGTATTCCTCACATTTGTATCAGCATCTACAGCAATCGTGGGAATCCGCTTTACCACTGGCTTAGGGATGGGCTTGGGTTTCGGAGCTGGCTCAGGTTTCGGAGCCGGCTTGGCTACTATCTCTCTCACTTGTGGACGTTTCCACGCACGCACCGCATCTTTACCTGTCTTCGTAAACGGAAAAAGAATGCCAAAACAGACCAGAAAAAATAGACCCGCTCGGAGCCACCAAACACGTGCTAGAAACCCTTTCAAACCAGACTTCCCCCCAGATAATAAAGTGTCGTTATGCAGATTAGACATGAACATGAAGATACTATTATTCCCTTAAATAACAACCCTTACTAATACACTTTTAAATGATTTCTTATAACATATTCCTTTAAATGCTACTTTTCTAGCAATTTGGAGTTGCCAGAAATAATCCTAAATGCTACTTTTGCAGCACCATGAATCACATAATAATGATCAATATGCTAAGAGCCTTTACTGGATTAGGCTTCATCTCAGGCCTCACCAGCTGCAGTAACAGTAGCTATGCCCCTTCTAACATACCCTCTGTTCCCATGTACACAGCAGCTTCCATGAGCTCATTAAACAAAAACAGCGTAAGCACAGCAAAAAGAATAGTAATAAAAACCGGATCCATGAACCTTGATGTCAGTCATGTCCGTGAAAATAGTGAGAAAATAGAACACATCATCTCAGCTCAAGGTGCCCACATGCTAAGTTATGATGATCGTGATGATAAAGTAAAAACCGCATCATTTTCAATCCGTGTCCCAGCTCAAAACCTAGTAAGCATAATGGACCAGATCTCTGAACTAGGAAAAGTGACTTACAGAAAAGTAACAGTAAAAGACCAAACAAAAGAAGCCATCGCTCAAAAATCCCTACTCGCTAAACTAAAGCAGCGCCGTAGTAGATTAGAATCCATCTACAACACTACCAAAGATATCTCAGATAAATTAGAAATCGAAGAAACTCTAGCTGAAATAGAGCAACAAATTTTCTCTTTAGAAGAGCGTGCTCGACACATAAACCTATTCTCACAGTTCAGCAAACTAGATATTTCTCTCTCTCAGAAGTCTATAAGAGGCCCAATTGGCGCTACACTCGATGGCGCGATGTGGTCATTAGGTAAACTTATTACAATCCGTGAATAAAAAATGAATAACATCTAAACTTTATACATCATAACTCGGTATAGTATAATAGAGAATTAAATATTTTGTGTGTGTCCACCTCAACACAGGTGGCAGGAGCCTCCCCGCAACAAGAATGCGGTGGGGCTTTAATTTTTCAATCACCCTTAATCGTCTCTAATTTCAGACGCTTGATCAACCATTGAGATGGCTTCTTTTTATCATAAGAATAACTAAATAAATGATTATTCCAAACCTTTCCAAAGTTCATACCTCTATTAAAAGTGTCTTCAAATGCTGGTTCATCATCCACTGTCACCGAATAACTCCCAGATTCATCTTCAGGCTGCTGCTCCACAACAATAGTATACCAGTTATTATCTCCAGCATAAGGGACTATGATAGAATTACCCTTCTTAACGCCATCAGCTCTATCCCTCCCAGATATCCTTACTCTATTATTCGGCAAACACTCAATAACTAGATGTAAGCTCACTGCTCCATCTCCCCAGCCTCTATTTAACTTATCATTAAAATGAAAGCCTAACTTGTGTGCCCCTTTTAGAACCTTCACCTGGTAAGTGAGCTTCCACCCATAATCAAACATATCACTCGTATGAATATTCATTGGTAACTTTATACCAGTGATAGCCTTATGCGCTCTGCTTTGCATCAACCTGCCTTCTGCTTCCTTATCCACTCTCTGCTGCAGAGGCTGCTGATATCCCCAATCAGGATGAGAACTCTTAGAACCGTCAAAATCAGTAATAATAATCTTTTCTACCTCCTCGTCACTATCCTCATTTACAACAATAGATTGTTCATCCTCACCCCCTTTAGCCATCATCGCAAGGATCGCTCCAAAAGCCACCACTAGCCCCATACCAAGGACAATAAACAGTCCTTTCTTAGAGCTTTTTTTCTGCCCTGCTAATGGGCTAGGAACTACTGCCACACTAGCAGAAACCGCAGCAGGTATCGCGCTCGCAGGAAAAATCCCTGACACAGGACCTGTGACATTCCCAGTCGGTATTTGCAGCTGCGGAGCAGAGCTCGTATTCAAAGGAGCAGTCATCACAGGCACCTTACTAGTTCTATCCAACATAGGAAGAGCGTTCAGCGCCTCCACCGCAGAAGCCGGGCGCTCATCTGGATTGAACTTGATAAGCTTTTCTATCCATAATCGGAAATCTTCTGGAACATCCTCATTAAACTTCCCTAATGGAGGTAAACCTCCCCCGTGCATTTTCTCCGCTTCGTCACTAGAAACCCCACCAAAGGGATGCCCACCAGCAAGTGACATATAAAGTATAT